>CBFGNP010000381.1:0-4947 GCA_965650095.1 uncultured Pedobacter sp.
ATTTTAAGGGAGATATAAACGCAGTTTGCTGGCAGCGAAACCTGGTTGGCGACTTTAAGGAAATTGTATCCAAACTTGAACTGAAAGCTGATCTCACGGAAGTTTTTATGGAAGATCTCCACGCGCTTAAGCTATCGGAACAAGGTAATATGGCAAGGGAAGTTATCTCAAGTGATTTTCAGTTGTTGGCAGATTCCGGAGCATCACCTTCGCTCAATTTAATCAAAAGTTATCAGCGGGATGAGGAACTCGGTTTCATTTCAACAGATGTATATTCATTTCATGTAGACCGTTCGCCCATCGGTACTGATACTTTTTTATGTACCTATTATGGTGCGGCCAGTGAAATCTTAGCTAATCATCAGGCTGAACAAAAAATCCTGGTCCCTGAAATCCGACAAAAGCTCAAAGAACTGCATAACGGTCCGGAATCGGAATTTGAAAACTTTTTGATGGAGCATTATTTTGACCTGCATTACCAGGCCAAAGTTGGTGCAAGGCCCATTAATTTGGGATTGGGTCATTTATGGAGGTTGGCAGTAGATTATCCTGATAAACAGGTTTTACCATGCGTGCACCGGGCACCTAATGAAAAAGATGGTGAATGTAGATTGCTTCTGATCTGCTAAAATTAAATTTTTTTTAATCTAAACCCCTTAATCGGTTGTTAATCAGGTTGGTTGTGCAGGTTTAATTATCTGCAGGGCAATCTTTCTGTTTAAAAAATACCCCTCGAAAAGTTTCGTAGTTAACATTTCTGCTTACTAATTTAACATTACTGCTCTGTGGTCATGATATGGCATTGTAGTTTTGCATCATAAAAACATACCACCATATTCTAACCAATTAATTCTTTGTTCCGTTATGAAACGATTCTCTTTCTTTATTATATTGTTATTTGTTGCTGGGAGACTGCTTGCCGCTGAAGCTGTTGAGACGCTGGAGAATGGAATGAAGGTCCACCCCAAAGGGGGAGCTGCCAAGACTATTGAAATAAATGTAATCAACAGCCGTATTGTTAGGGTACAGGCTTCACCCGAAAGCACTATTCCCCAGGTTACAAGCCTTTGTGTAGTAGCTGGATTGATTCCGACTGTGCCTTTCAAAGTAACAGAAAATGCAGAATTTGCCCAACTTTCTACCCAGGAACTTACCGTAAAGGTTTCCCTTGTTACAGGTAAGGTTTCATTTACCGATAAATTTGGGAAAGTAGTGCTGCAGGAAGCAAAAAGAAGCTTTAGCCTTATTAATGTCGAAAACGATAAAGGATATACCATGCAACAGGTCTTCTCGGGTACTCCGGGCGAGGCCATCTATGGGCTCGGGCAGCATCAGTCTGACGATTTTAACTATAAACATAAAAGCGAAGACCTCTTCCAGTACAATACGAAAGTGGCTGTGCCATTCATCATGTCTACAAACAACTATGGTGTATTGTGGGATAACTATTCGCAGAGCAAATACGGCGATCCCCGGGATTATAAAGACCTGAACCAGTTTACCCTCTTTAATAAACAAGGCAAAAAAGGTTTTCTTACCGCTACATATAATCAAAAAAATAACGCGCCTATTATCCGCCAGGAGTCGGCAATCGACTACGAAAACCTCACAACTGTGAAGAAATTTCCTGCAGATTTTAATTTTAACAACGGTTCTGTAGTCTGGGAAGGAGAAATCCTTGCCAACCAAACTGATATTTACAAATTTAGTCTTTATTATGCAGGTTATACCAAAGTATGGCTTGATGGAAAATTGGTAGTACCGGAGCGTTGGAGAACTTCATGGAATCCGAATACTTATAGGTTTCCTTTCTCGCTAACAAAGGGAAAACGCACCAAAATAAAACTGGAGTGGAAACCCGATGGGGGCGTTTCGTATGTTGGTCTTAAAGCACTTTCATCATCCCCGATAGAAAAAAATGGCAATATATCCTTTTGGTCAGAAATGGGCGATAAGATGGATTATTATTTCGTGGCCGGTAAAAACATGGACGATGTAATCAGTGGTTACCGCACGCTGACCGGCAAGGCAAGCATTATGCCCAAATGGGCAATGGGTTTTTGGCAGAGCCGTGAGCGTTACAAAACCCAGGATGAGCTATTAAATGTGGTAAGTGAATACCGGAAGCGTAAGATTCCGCTTGATAACATTGTGCTTGATTGGAATTATTGGCCAGAAAATGCATGGGGAAGCCACCAGTTTGACCTGAAACGGTTTCCTGATGCTAAAGGAATGGTAGACTCCGTGCATAAAGAAAATGCAAATATCATGATATCGGTATGGCCAAAATTCTATGCTACAACAGATCATTTTAAACAATTTAAGCAAAAAGGATGGATGTATATGCAGGCGGTGCAGGATAGTGTACGCGATTGGATCGGTCCGGGTTATGTAGGATCTTTCTACGATGCCTATAGCCCCGATGCGCAAAAACTTTTTTGGAAACAGATGAAAGAAAACCTTTACGTAAAGGGATTCGATGCCTGGTGGATGGATGCTTCTGAGCCCAATATTCGTGATTGTACCGATATGGAATACCGCAAGAAACTGTGTGGGCCTACTGCTCTGGGTTCTTCTACAAAATATTTTAATGCATATGCACTGATGAACGCCAACGCTATTTATAACGGGCAGCGTGAAACGGATAATAACAAGCGGGTATTTCTATTAACGCGATCTGGTTTTGCGGGTTTACAAAGGTATTCTACCGCTACATGGAGTGGTGATATCGCATCAAGATGGGAAGACTTAAAAGCACAGATTCCTGCTGGGCTTAATTTTGCGATGTCGGGCATTCCGTTCTGGACAATGGATATTGGTGGCTTCTGTGTGGAGAAACGTTATGGAGATGGCCAGCTTATTTTTGACGAGACAGGCAATGAGAATGCAGACCTGAAAGAATGGCGTGAATTAAATTTGCGTTGGTTCCAGTTTGGGGCATTTTGTCCGCTGTTCCGTAGTCATGGCCAGTTTCCTTACCGCGAAATCTATAACATTGCTCCAGAAGGCCATCCGGTTTACAAAAGTCTGGTTTATTACGATGAACTACGCTACCGCTTAATGCCTTACATCTATTCGTTGGCAGGAATGGCGTATCATAAAGATTATACACTAATGAGATCGCTCGCAATGGATTATACTGCCGATAAACAAACTTACGGCGTGAGTGATCAGTTCCTTTTGGGCTCAGGCTTAATGGTTTGTCCTGTTTATAGTTACAAAGCACGTAGCCGCGAAGTTTATTTCCCATCAGGAAACAGATGGTATGATTTCTATACAGGCAAGCAGATTGAAGGCGGCCAAAAGTTGAATATAGAAGCACCGCTTGAGCGTATTCCTCTTTTTGTTCCTGCAGGTACTATTTTGCCTGTGGGTGATGTGATGCAATATACATCAGAAAAGAAAGCTGATGATATTGAGATCAGGGTTTACAAAGGTAAAGACGGCAAGTTCAGTTTATACGAAGACGAGGGAAACAACTATAATTACGAAAAGGGTGCATTTTCAACGATCAATTTTGAATATAATCATGCTAACGGCACGCTAACAATCGGCGATCGCGAGGGGACTTACGAAGGGATGTTAAGCAAGCGGATTTTTCGTGTAGTTGCCATCGGTAATTCAACAGCACCGGCTAAAGTTGTGCAATACAATGGTGCTAAAATGGTGGTAAAACTCTAATAAGGTTGATTAATAAATAATAGAAACAGAACTCAAAAGAATATAATAAATGAAATCGATATTTTTAACTGTAGTAGCAGCAGGAGCCTGGTTAATGGTTAGTGCGCAACAAAAGCTGCCAGTTTACCTTGATATAAATAAACCCATAGAAGAGCGGGTTGAAAATGCACTTTCAGCAATGACCACCGAAGAAAAAGTGTCACTTTGTTATGCCCAGTCTAAGTTTAGTTCGAAAGGTGTGCCCCGGTTAGGAATCCCTGAGGTTTGGACCGATGACGGGCCTCATGGCATCCGTGAGGAAGTTTTGTGGGATGAATGGGGCGGGGCCAACTGGACAAACGATTCTTGTACAGCCTTTCCGGCACTTACCTGTCTGTCAGCTTCTTTTAATCCTAAATTATCGCTGCTTTATGGCAAGTCAATCGGAGAAGAAGCGCGTTACCGCAATAAAACGGTGTTATTAGGCCCTGGCGTAAACATTTACCGTACACCATTAAACGGGCGTAATTTCGAATATCTGGGCGAAGACCCTTATCTCAGCTCACGTATGGTGGTACCTTATATTCAAGGCGTTCAATCTATCGGCGTAGCGGCATGCGTAAAACATTTTGCACTGAATAACCAGGAAGAATGGCGTGGGCACATCAATGTTGATCTAAGCGACCGTGCATTATATGAAATTTATTTACCTGCTTTTAAGGCCGCAGTGCAAGAAGGAAAAGCATGGTCGATTATGGGGGCTTACAATCAATTTAGAGGTGAACATTGTTGCCACAATGACCTGCTTCTGAATAAAATATTAAAAAAAGACTGGGAATTTGATGGCGTGGTGATTAGCGACTGGGGAGGTGTACATAGTACCGATCAGGCGGTTAACAACGGGCTGGATCTGGAAATGGGTACTTACACCGATGGTTTAACAACAAAGGGAAAGTTTCCTTACTCAGAATACTATCTGGCCAATCCATTCCTTAAAGGCATTAAAGAAGGGAAATATGATATCGCTTTGCTTAACGATAAAGCCCGCCGAATATTACGTTTGATTTTCCGTACAACCATGAGCGCCAACCGCCCGTTTGGCCGTTTTGTGTCTCCCGAACACAGTGAAGCTGCGCGTAAAATTGCCCAGGAAGGAATTGTGCTTTTAAAGAATAACAAACAGTTTTTTCCTGTTACAAACGGTAAATTCAAAAAGATTGCTGTTATCGGTGAAAATGCCGATCGCAGTCTGGTAATCGGCGGTGGATCATCATCACTGAAGGTGGC
>CBFGNP010000382.1:0-4945 GCA_965650095.1 uncultured Pedobacter sp.
CAAAAAGACGCCCAGACCATAAGCAAGGGTTTTACCGCTGTTCAGCACATCGTCAACCAAAATAATCACCTTATTTTTCCAATGTATTTCTTCCAGATCAGTATTGGCTACAAGCTTACTATTTTGCCTGTCGAGCTCAATTTTCAGCATGGTAATCTTCAGTTCAGAGACTTTAGACAGGACTTTCTTCAACCTCAGAGCAAGTTTATACCCTCTGTCCCAGATACCGGCCAGCACAATTTCATTTTCCGTAAGATTATCTTCCAATATCTGATAAGCAATACGGTTTATCTTCTGTTGTATCTGTTTTTTATCAAGAATGAGTAATTGAGATCCTGCCATTTTTCGCCTTATTTTATGCTACAAAAAGAACGATTTTAAGGGTCATATTCAAATATTTAAAAATATTTTCCACATCATGAAACCTTTCTGCCTTAGCGGTGTCTAATTGTTAGTTTTTTAGTAATCCTTATCCATGTTTGCCCGGATAGGGATTTCTTTTTAGCGGTCTATGTCTGCTTGCTTGCCTTGTAAGGATAATAAATAAAGTTAGCACCTTCTGGTACAATGACAAAGACACACATAAAATCCTCTGGTTTTTTATAGCTTTTCAGGAACAGTGCTTTTTTTTCGGGGCTGATAATCCCTTTTTCTACAAATTCCTCGAATGTGGAAGCTTGTATCGTCCACTCCGTATTTAATTCATTGCGATCTAAAATGACCTCTCCTATGCTTACGGTATGCTGATGGGCTATAAAAATAGGATGGGCAGAAATGCCTTCCATTATAATTTCCAATGCGATTTCCTTTACAGATTCTGCATATAATGTTAAATCTTTTTCCAGGCTGAGCAGCGGACTTTTCTTTTGCTGGTCTTTGCCTTTATCAGGCTGTTGTGGTAATAATTCTTCTAAATCCATCTCTAAAACCTTTTAAAATTATTCTGCTCTAAGCTTTAGTAAAACGACATTCTCCACATGCTGCGTATGTGGGAACATATCAACAGGCTTAATCCGTACAATTTCATACTTATCCTTAAGCAGGGCCAGATCGCGTGCCTGCGTAGCAGCATTACAACTTACATATACAATCTTATCTGCTTCCATTTCCAGCAACCGTGCTACCACATCCGCATGCATCCCTGCCCTGGGTGGATCAGTGATCACCACATCCGGCTTACCATGTGCATCAATAAATTCCCTGGTAAGGATGTCTTTCATGTCTCCCGCATAAAAAATGGTATTGTCTATCCCGTTTAGTTCCGAATTAAACCTGGCATCTTCAATAGCTGTCGGGACATATTCGATTCCAACTACCTGTTTTACACTTCGGGCCACGAAATTGGCGATGGTACCTGCTCCGGTATAAAGATCGTACACCAGCTCGCCGCCAGAAAACCCGGCAAATTCTTTGGTGATCTTATATAATTCATAAGCCTGATCTGAATTGGTCTGGTAGAAGGATTTTGCGCCAATCTTGAATTTCAGCCCTTCCATCTCTTCAAAGATATGATCCCTTCCGGCATAAGTGATCACTTCCTGATCAAAAATGGTATCATTCTTCTTTTGATTTATAATATACAGCAGGGATGTGATTTCCCGGAAATTACCCTTCAGATATTCCATCAGGCCATTGATCTGCTCCTGTTCAATATAGGCAAAAACAACCACCACCATGACCTCCCCTGTTGAAGAAGTACGAATGATCAGATTCCGCAGGTTCCCCTCATGGTTGCGCAAATCGTAAAAAGTAAGACCAGCACTTAAGGCGTATTCCCGAACCCTATTTCTTATCGAATTAGAAGGCTCTGCCTGCAAATAACAATGCTGAACATCCAAAATCTTATCAAAACGGAGGGGCACGTGAAAGCCCAGGGCGTTCATTTCCAGATCAGGATTAGGGCTGTCAACACCCAGTCCCTCAGGTCTTTGCGCCATATCCTGTTTATTTAACCACCGCTTATTGGAAAAAGTATATTCCAGTTTATTTCTGTAATACTTATTTTCGGCCGAGCCCAGAATTGGCTCCATACCTGTAGTATCTATTTTGGCGAGGCGCTGCAAGGCGGCCTCCACATTCTTATATTTAAACCTCAACTGGGCATCATAACCCATGTGCTGCCATTTACAGCCTCCGCATGTCCCAAAATGCTGACAAAAAGGATCCGTTCTTAATTCAGATTTTTTATGGAGGTTTTCAATTACAGCTTCAGCGAAATTTTTCTTTTTCTTAACGATACGGACATCCACTACATCCCCGGGTACCGCCTTTTCTACAAAGACAACCAGTTCATCTGCCTTGCCCACTCCCTTTCCCTCTTCTGCGATATCAATAATATTTAACTCAGGAATGATGGTAATTGTTCCGGCTTTTCTATTTCTACTCATTATGCTGCAAAATTAGATAAAACTGTGAAGCATTCACGAATACTATTAAAAAAATTTAGCTAGGCAAAGCTCAGGCAGCTGTTTACAAAGCCGCTTTAACTAAAAAGGGAAGCAGTTCTTTCTGGAAACTAACAAAGTTTTTGCGCACATCAGAATCACTAACGGAGGTAAAGGCGAAAGAGAACACAATATTTTTACTCGCTTTCAGCAAAAATGCCAGACCTTCCCTGCGGGAGGGATGATTTTTGAAGTGGTCGAGTTCCAAATAAGCAGAAAGCAATAAAGACTCCAGCTGATCCGATAAATGCTTCAAAAACTCCTGGGAGTTTGCATTTTCCCGGACAAAATCCCAGCCAATGAACTCGTTACAAACGGTATAGGTCAGCCTGCAGGTTTTCATCACCAATGCTTTAAGGTGTTCCTCCTCATTTGAAAACTGCGCTTTATTTTTCAAGATCTCATGCAGGTTCAAATCCAGGTAATCCATCAAAATAGCATCCAGGATCTGCTCTTTACTTTCGAAATACTTGTATATGGTCGCTTTGGCTATGCGGGCCTTACGAGCTATTTCATTGACACTTGTCTTATGATAACCGTATTTTCGGAACAATTCCTTAGCAGCTCTAACGATGCTTTCTTTTATTTTTTCTGGTTCCATCAATTGGTTACATGTATGGTATTTCCTGCTACAATGGTATTATACATTTTAAGTGAGAGTTTTGCCGGTGCTTTTGCCGGGCTCCCATCTTCCAGAAGATATTTGGCTCCTGAACATTTATCGGTCACTGTGAAACTTGGCTCATCCAGCTGCACTGCACATTGCTTTTCCGGATTAACCGTACTGCACCTATCGTAAGCGACATAGCCACCGTTAAGTGTCCGATAGATCACTATTCCGGCAACCCCATTATTTTCTAAAGCAACTGCACCGCCCGGGCTACTTAACCTGATCAGCCGCGGATCAGTTAGCTGAAGAGTAAGATTAACCGGCACATTAGGGATCGCCAGGTTCTCTTTACCACATCCAGCCAAAGTCAGGGCCAAAAGTAGAAGAGCTATGCGCTGCATTATATCAGTGACGTTTTATATTGCTTTAAAAACCGCGCGTCATTCTCCGAAAATAAGCGAAGGTCTTTAATTTCAAATTTCAAGTTAGCAATTCGCTCAATCCCCATTCCAAATGCAAAGCCACTGTATTTTTCAGGGTCAATTCCGCAGTTCTCCAGCACATTAGGGTCAACCATGCCACAGCCCAGAATTTCTACCCAGCCGCTGTACTTGCACATCGGGCAGCCTTCACCTTTACAAATGGTGCAGGATATATCCATTTCGGCTGATGGTTCGGTAAAAGGGAAATATGATGGGCGAAAACGAACTTTAGTGCCCTCACCATACAGTTCCTGTACGAAGTAAAACAGCGTTTGTTTTAAATCGGCAAAAGACACGTTTTCATCAACATACAAACCTTCCACCTGGTGAAAAAAACAATGTGCACGTGCTGAAATCGCTTCATTACGGTAAACACGTCCTGGCATAATTGCCCTGAAAGGTGGCTTTCCAGCTTCCATCATCCTTACCTGTACGGAAGAAGTGTGCGTACGCAATGCAATATCTCCCTTTTCTCCACCTTTTTTAATGAAGAAGGTATCCTGCATATCACGTGCCGGGTGTTCTTCCGGAAAATTCAATGCGGAGAAATTATGCCAGTCGTCCTCAATTTCCGGTCCTTCCGCAACCACAAAACCAAGCTTATTAAAGATCCCTATGATCTCCCTTCGCACCAAAGCCAGGGGATGACGGGCGCCAACTTCAAAACCTTCACCGGGTAAGGTCAGATCCAGATCTGATTCTTTTGTCGTATCTGCGACTTCAGACTGGTCTTTAAGCATTTGATATTTAGCCTCAGCCAACTGTTTAAATTCGTTTAAAACCTTTCCTAAGGTTCTTTTCTCCTCTGGTGAAACGGCCTTAAACTCATCAAAAATATCTTTGATTATTCCTTTGGTTCCGAGGAACTTTATGCGGAATTGTTCTAATTCATCAGCACTGTCCGTAGAAAAAGCATTTATTTCTGCGGTATATTGTGTTATCTTATCTTGTAACATGAAGCAAATATACAGCTATTTCTATAATTTTATATCACGCCCAAGGCTTTACCCACCTTTGTAAATGCTGTTATTGCCTGATCTAAATGGTGTAGCTCGTGTGCGGCCGACAGTTGAACGCGGATTCTGGCTTTGCCCTGTCCGACTACGGGATAATAGAAGCCAATTACGTAGATACCTTCTTCCAGCATCTTCGCAGCAAACTCCTGTGCAAGCTTCGCATCGTATAACATCACAGGCACAATGGGATGTACCCCAGGTTTAATGTCGAATCCTGCGTCAGTCATCTTTTCGCGGAAATACTTAGTATTGTTCTCCAGTTTATCCCTTAAGGCTGTGGTCTCACTCAACAGATCCAGTACCGCCACAGAAGCACCTGCAATTGCCGGGGCAAGGGTATTGGAGAACAGATAGGGCCGCGCGCGCTGGCGCAGGAATTCGACGACCGGCTTG
>CBFGNP010000383.1:0-4938 GCA_965650095.1 uncultured Pedobacter sp.
TGAAAAGAATTTTTGTACTGGCAGTAATGGCGATGTCATTTGCATCATGCCAAAACACAGCAAAGAACAACACTGCAGCAGCTATAGCTACTGAAACAAAAGCAGATACAGCCAAGGATGCTGCTGTTCCGGCAGGAGATGCTGCTGTCATGAGCTTTGAAAACGGGGAGTATAATTTTGGGGAGATTACCCAGGGTGAAAAGGTTTCCTACAGCTATAAATTTAAAAACGTTGGTAAAAGCCCCCTTATCATCCTTAACGCTACTGCCACTTGTGGTTGCACCGTACCGGAAGTACCTAAAGAACCTGTTAAACCGGGTGAAGAAGGAGAGATCAAGGTCGTGTTCGACAGCAATGGAAAGTCGGGTATGCAGGATAAAGTAATCACGGTTACTTCCAATGCCCAGCCTCATATTGCCAGCTTACATCTGACAGGTGAAGTGAAAGAACAATCTAATTAATATACATTTATACAACAGAATATGATATCAACAGTAATTTTGCAGGCCCAGGGAAGCAGTATGTTAAGCACATTAATACCTATGGTATTAATTATGGTAGTTTTTTACTTCTTTATGATCAGGCCTCAGGTTAAAAAAGCAAAAGACCTTAAAAAAATGGTTGAAGGCTTAAAAAAAGGTGATAAGATTGTTACTACTGCAGGAATTCACGGCCGTATTGCCGATATGAACGAAACCACATTCTTAATTGAAGTAGAGGGTGGTACAAAAATCCGTTTCGATAAATCAGCAGTATCTTTGGACGCTACGAAAGCTGTTGCACCTAAAACAGAAGAAGCACCTAAAGCCTAAGCTTTATAAATTCTGCAACAAGCCATGTCCCAAAAGGATGTGGCTTTTTTTGTCATTGCGTTCTCCTGTCCCGGGCTGTTTCTCCTGAAGAGAAAGGTTTTAACAGGGTCTCATAGTAGCAGATTATTTGTATTTTTGCATTAATGCCGTTTATCAAACTCACAAAAGTAGAGCGAAAGCGCTTCTTCATACTGGTCATCTGCCTGCTCATCGCAATCGCAGCATGGTTGTTTATGGCATTGAACAATAAATACGTGTATACGGCCAAAACGGTTTTGAAGTACGAAAATATTCCTCAAAAAAAAGCATTTCACCCACTGCAGTCTGATACGGTAGATTTACAGGTTGAAGGTACAGGATGGCAATTGCTCTTTGCCAGGTTAAGGATCAGACCGCAGTCGATATCTATTAGCCTTGAAAAGCTGAACAACAGGAATTTTATACTTTTTTCAGAGCAGCTTTACAATGTAAACCGGCAGCTTGAAACCTCCCAGAAGATCATTTCCGTAAAGCCGGATACCCTGTATTTTGATTTTTCCCAAAAAACGGTAAAACGGGTGCCTGTTGAATTGGTTTCAAGAATAGGCTTTATCAAGCAGTACGGCATTTCAGATCCTATTGAAATTACGCCTGATTATGTAACCATTTCAGGGCCGGAACAGGAACTGAAAAAGATCAAGGTATGGAAAACGGATTCATTAAAGCTCAATGAGGTGAAGTATACCACGAAAATGGTGGTAGGAATGATACAGAGCAAAATGAAAAACGTCAGTATCTTCCCAGCTAGTGCGGAAGTAAAGATACCAGTCGATGAATTTACAGAAAAGGTACTTGAAGTTCCTGTGAAGGTGATCAACAATAGAGATTATTACAACATCAAACTCTATCCGAGAAAAGTAAAGATCACTTTCCTGGTGGCCCTCTCAAAATATCACCTGGTGAACGAAGAGTTTATTGAAGCGGTTGTCGACATCAATGAATGGAAAGAACTTCAGCATGGCAGGTTAAGCGTTAAGATTATACGTTTTCCGGATTTTTGTAAAATGCTTCGGATCGCGCCCGGAAAAGTGGATTTTATCATCGAAAAATAATGTTAAAGATAGGGATTACAGGCGGCATAGGAACTGGCAAAACAACGATCTCCAAGGTGTTTGAAACATTAGGAGTCCCCGTATTTTATGCAGACGTCGTCGCCAAACAGATCATGGTGAGCGACAGGATCCTAATTAAGGGGGTAAAAGATGCTTTTGGAACGGAAAGCTATACGCCTGCAGGCCTATTAAATAATAAACACATCGCGGGCATTGTATTTAACAACGCAGAACAGCTGGCCAGGTTAAACGAACTGGTCCATCCGGCAGTGTTCAGGGCCTTCGATATCTGGGTAAAGCAGGTTCCTGCAAGCACTCCATATATCCTAAAAGAGGCTGCATTGCTGTTCGAAAGCGGATCCTACAGCATGTGCGATCAAAATATACTCGTTATTTCTGCGGAGCGAATCAGAATACAGCGGGTAATGGAACGTGATGGTGTAACCGCAGAACAGGTTAGGGCCAGGATGGATAAACAACTTCCGGATGCAGAAAAAACAAAACTGGCCGACCATATTATTTATAATAACGAAACAGATTCATTGATCATTCAAGTGACCAGATTACATCAACTATTTTTAAATACGCCGGAATGATACTCGATGATTTTATAGTACTAACCAAAACAGGCCTGTTTTGTAGTTATGGGGATTTTTACCTGGATCCGAAAGAAATAGTTAAAAATGCGGTGATCTCTCATGCACACGGCGACCATGCCATTGGTGGTAACCTCAACGTTTTTTGTACTGAAGCCACCGCCTTGTTCATGAAACACCGCTACCGCAAGTTTGCCGGGGGCGAGTTTCATCTCAAATCGTATAACGAGGTATTTGAACTCAATGGTGTCAGGATCAGCTTTATCCCCGCCGGACACATTCTGGGCTCTGCACAGGTGTTGATGGAATACAAGGGTGTAAAATACGTTTATATCGGAGATTATAAGCTTCAGCCAGATAAAACCTGTGAGCCTATTGAGTTTGTCTCCGCAGATGTACTGATCACCGAAACTACTTTTGCAGATCCCGGCACACAACACCCCACAGCAGAATCCGAGATCCTTAAATTGAACAGCACACAGACCAACATTATGCTTGGTGCCTATGCCCTGGGGAAATGTCAGCGACTGATTAGTTTAATGAATGATCATTGTCTGGGAAAAAGGATATTGGTACACCATAGTATGCTGCCTTTTGTCAAAATATATGAACAGATGGGCATTAACCTGGGCAATTATGAAATGTACGATCGTAAAGTCATGAAGAATAATCCGGTCAATATGGTTTATCTGGTCCCCCCAATGGTATTTAGAAGCTATTTTAAAGCCGTTAACGTGATTAGGGTATTCGCAACAGGCTGGAAACACCTGCAAAATAACCATGAAATTCAATTGTATATTTCTGATCATGCCGACTGGAACGATATTCTTTTGACTGCCGAAAAAGTAAAGCCGTCACAAATCTGGACCAATCATGGCAGTGGCATACAATTAAAAAGCCACTTTGAATCAACTTTGGTCGTTAAATTGCTGAATTGATGAGGGAAGGGGAGGACTATTATTTTAATGATGATGGTTTAATGGTGTTTACCGCAGCATATCATTTGAAACGTGGAACTTGCTGCAAAAATAAATGTAAACACTGCCCCTGGAATTTTGGAAAACCAGAAAGAGAAAAAAACGCAGAAGATAAATAAAGGAATAGAGATGCATTTGCAGAATGAAACGAAGACTTCCCGGTTTGAAAGTGTATATCAGCAGGCCATTGTAAATGTAATGTTTACCTACGGATGGTGCAACGAAAGGTTAAAGCAGATGGTGTCACCGTACGACATCACTACTCAGCAGTTTAACATTTTGAGGATATTGAGAGGCCAGCATCCCAATCCTTCTACGATTAATCTTTTAAGATCTAGAATGCTTGATAAAATGTGCGATGCCTCGAGGATTGTAGACCGGCTGGTTCAAAAAGGCCTTGTGCTAAAGGGGGTTAACCGGAACGACAAACGCTCGGTAGACATTCTGATCACCAAAAAAGGGCTGTCGCTGCTCATGCAGATGGATGATGAAGTGGATCTGTCAGCCATGGCCGCGCCCAATTTAACACAGGAAGAAGCCGAACAGTTAAATGCTTTACTCGATAAGATGAGAGGCTAATGCGCAGGACCGGTGTGGCCGGAACTATAAAAACCGATAAGAGCTATCGCTACACCACATAACACGGCAATCATTTTGCGCTTACTTACTTTATGATCAACACTCGATTCAAAGAGGATCGTGGTAGAAATATGTAAAAATATTCCGATGACTATGCCCATAATCTTATTGAAATAAGCTTCCACGCCGCCAATGCTGCCATTGCTCAGTCCAAAGCTTACATAGAAGCCAAGAGGGGCCATAATCGCGAAGATGCTGATGTAAATTACAATACTGTTCCGCTGGAAATGGCTTTGTAAAAGAATGCTCGCCAGGGCAAATGCGGCTGGAATGTGATGCAACGCAATGCCATAAATCAATGCATTGTGCTGATCTTTGGCCAGTGGCATCCCTTCAAGGAAAGCATGCAAACATAAACTGATCATAATGCCATAGGGAAATGCCTTATTGTCGTTATGTTTGTGAATGTGCCCATGTTCTACCCCTTCTGAAAATTGCTCTAGCAGAACCTGCAGCAAAAAACCTATGAGAATAAATACGCCTATAGCTTCGTGGTCTGTGCCACTGTAAGCATCCGGGATCAGGTGTAATACAGTAATAGCAAATAAGTAGGCACCACTAAAAGAAAGAATTAGTTTCAGTAGCTGAGATTTGTCGCTTTTAACTAAGAAGATGGCTGTTCCTCCTAAAAACGCACTGAAAAATAAAACAACTAGTTTCCAGATTTCCATTATAATTTCGGTTGTATTTTTCTATAAATTGCTGCGGTAAATAGACCTATTGCTGTACCAAGCAAAGCTCCCGCTATGGTATCAACAGGGTAATGTACACCTACATAGATCTGTGAAAAGGAAATGACAAAGGCCCAGGCCAGACCTATGGG
>CBFGNP010000384.1:0-4937 GCA_965650095.1 uncultured Pedobacter sp.
TACTGTTTGCCTGGCTTGGACGTACTTACTCCCCATGGCTGTGCAGGAACTAAGCCATAGGTAGAGCCATAAATGCTTTCGCCATTCTGCTTCAACCACTTACCGGTTTCACGTAAGAACCTCAACGAAAATTCAGGGATACTGCCTTCGCCATCGGGTCCTACATTCAGCATCAGGTTTCCCCCTTTTGAAGCTACATTGGCAAGCAATCTGATAATTTCTGCCGGAGTTTTGAAATTCATGTCGTGTTTGATATAACCCCATGAATCGTTATGGGTATAGATGGATTCCCATGGGCTTTTGATGGGTGTAACAGGTACTTCCGAATCTCCAAAATCCCTGTAATCGCCCAGCCCATGCCCCACCCGGCTACTAAAGAGGCTTTTTGGCTGTAAGACCCTTAAATCATTGACAAATACTTGTGTTTGCTCTTTTGTCATTCCACCTGGGGTATCAAACCACACGATACCCAGAGGACCATAATTGGTCAAGAGTTCTTTTAATTGTGGAATGGCTTTTTCTTTATAATACTTCTGGTAATCTTTCTTCTGTTCATCAAAATCCCAGCTGTTCTTTCCACCATTTGGCTCATACCAATCCTGGAACTGTGAGTAATAAAACCCGAACTGGATTCCGCGTTTTGCAGTTGCCGCAGCAAGTGCTTTCATGGGATCTTTTTTATAAGGCGTTGCATCTATAATGTCAAAATCGCTTACTTTGGAATCGTACATGGCAAAACCTTCATGGTGTTTTGCCGTAATCACCATGTATTTTATACCGGCATCCTGAGCCAGCTGTGCCCATTCATCAGCATTAAATTTGACTGGATTAAAGGTTTGAGCAACCTTTTTATATTCAGCGACAGGTATCCTGGCCTGGTTCATGATCCATTCTCCGCTGCCATAATAACGTTTCCCTTTCCATTCTCCGGCGAGTTTTGAATACAAGCCCCAATGGATGAACATGCCAAATTTTGCGTCTTTAAACCATTGAATATTTGGATGCTCCTTACCGGACGACCTGCTGTCCCACATCTCGTCCATTGTCTGGGCACTGGCAGCGGCCATAAAAGTAACCATCAAAAGAAAGGCGAGGATCGTTTTAGAGATTGGTTGTATCTGTTTTAGCTTCATTATGATAAGAATATTGTAAGTTGTTCGACGCAGTTCTGAGTATTTTTTATTTGAATTCAAGAGTTCGCAAGCTCAGTTTATCGTTGTTCGGGCGTTTGCCCATAATGGTTTTAATAGCCGATATTGGCAACGGCAGCTGCTCCTAGTCTTTCGGCAAGTTGTGCAAGGTATAAGCTGCCGGGTGTAACAGGAGTTCCGTAAGCATCGTAAATTCCTTCGGTTACAAAAGGATCCTTATTAAAAGGTTGTGATTTTCTCTGCTTTTCGCCCTGGCCGCCAATTACCCAGTTTGCAGATCCCGGAGGCCGCTGATTGAGAAACGATTTTGCTTTTGAATTCCATGCTACTGCCCAGCCGATAGCCCAGCCATGTCCCGAGCCCATTGACCCACGGTTCATAAAGTCGATCCCTCCGTCTGGAACCTGACATCCATCAATAAGTAAGCCGGTAGCCCATCTTTGGTGTGGCTGTATCCAACCATTCCCTTTAAAAATACAATTTAAAAGCACTACCGGTCCGGTTACCTTAGCTCCCGTGCCAAAAAAGAACATGTTGTCACCCCTAATGGTACAACGATTAAAAAGCAACTGCTGCCCGCTGCCGTTGATGTCTGCCGGCTTGGCCGCACCAACTGTTGCCAGGCTATGCATGATGCTTAGGTTATCTACAGTGATGCGTTTTCCTGTAACGCTCACACTATTCACGGTGTTGAAAACAACGATATTTCTGGCCCAGCCATCGACAATCCCACTCATGGAAAATGCCTTATGATGAGATTCATTAATGGTACCGGTCTGATCCGGCGATACCATGCGCAGGTTTTCAATTCCAACCTGCGACAATTCTCCACTTGAAGAGATCTTTGTCACCGTTGTCCCGGGCCTACCAAGATATTTTGAATTGTAGCTATCCGTTAGTGGAATATCGACAGTGACCTTTTTACCCTCTATTTTCCTGATCACTCTGTCGGTCGTGATCTCGCCTGTAATCCAGGTTTGCTTTTTGCCGTCTCGAACCAGCGTATCCATGCCCATAAACTTAACCCATTTCTCCGTAACCGGTCTGCTGATGCGGATGGTATCGCCTGCCTGGAATGCCGAAACATCCAACAGGTTAAAGGAATAAGTACCGGACGGAACATAAGCATCTAAAAAAGAGACCCGGTTACCGATGGTCTTTGAAACGACATTGCCTTTTACAATGATACACTGATGGGCTTTACCTGTCATGTTGATGACTGTACCGTCTTTCCCTGAGCCACTGCCACGTAATACCACACCGCTGGCATTGATCATGATGGGCGCCTCGCAGCTGTAAATGCCGGGTTTTAACAGCACAGCACCTCTAAACCCATCAACCAGTTTCATTTTGGCTACTTTGTCTATTGCCTGCTGAATGATTTTGGTATGGTCACCTTCGGAGGGACCAACCGTGATCTTTACTTCCGGACTTGGTATTTTCACACCGCCTCCCATATATCCTGCATGAGAGTAATCCATGATCCTGTCGCCCCCGGCAAGCTTCTTATAGTTTAACTTTCCATCTGTACCAGGGTATACCCATTCGCTTTTTGCAGCATTGTCCATCCGCTGTGCAATGGCCATATCTGGCAGCATAGCCATACAAAAAAAATACAGCGGCAAATAAACCGGTTTAAAAAAACTTAACGTTGTACTCATGTCCTTAACTATAATTTATATTTGGTGGGTTAATGTAAGGGCTTTATTTTGCGATTAAATATCTGTGTTTGGCTATTTATTAAGTTATATTACCCGGTCAAACCTCTAGTAGCACCTGCACCACGCTTTATAATTGCAAGGTACTTCCCAGGTACCTGTAACCTACCTCAAAGGTATTTACACCTTCCATATACCTTGCAGGCACCTATGAGCTACGTGTTTGGGACCTGTTTGTCCTAAACCTCAGTGCAAACTGAATTGATTATACCTATTGCTATAGTTTTTTTTTACGAGACAAAGTTATTCCGGTTTCAGCTCCAGTTTTTCCCCTGCTTTAGTATCAAAAGCAAAAGCTTTACCAGCCAGTATTTCTGCTTTTTGACCGTTTCTTATTAGCCGGGCCTCTTTTCCAGGCCATGGATTATCCATTTTGCAGGTTCGACCGGCTTCACTTAACAGCTTTACGTAACGGATTTCACCGGTTTTTAAATCGCTACTGACCAAAAACGCACCATAAGCCCTCAATTGGTCAAAACTTGCATCCTTAGCCTTATTCCAGTTTGGAAATATCCGGATCACCTGCTCATAACTTTGCATCATCATTTCATTTACGGTCAGTGGAACGGCTGCCAGTGTTTCTGTACCACCGCCTTCAGCGGTAATCCAAAGATTGGGTAAGGATTGAGCAGTGATCCGGTCCTTTAGCTGCTTTAAAATTTCATCTGAATGATAACCGACCCGTACCGCAGCAGGAAAACAGGTCTCAATACCATTGCCCAGGGTATTGGCCCATTCGCCTGGTGCTTTCATTTTTTCTTTCCAGCGAGTTACATCACTTAATAGGATCTGGTTAAAGGCAGAATCCGTTTTAGGACCACAAACCCCACCAGGAAGGATAAGGCCATGAATGGAAACCCTGGCCAAGCCATTGATCTGGCTGTGCCGTGGTGACGGGCTTTTCTCTACCTCTTTCAAACTCAGCTTTCCATCTACTTCAGCCACGGTAAAATCACTCATATGCTTAACAATGTGCTGCCATTTTGCGAGCCTTGCTGCATCAACGTTCAGAAAGGTACTGATATCAATGATCCCTTTAAATAACATTTTTACAAGACCCACAGAAAGCGTAGAATTAAAATCTCCCAGCATATTGCGCCACTGTCCTTTGTTGCGGAGGTTAGGCATCACTTCTCCGTAATGGTCCATATAGATCACATAACGGCCGTTTTCGAATTTCAGGTAATCTTCCCAGAAGTTGGCGCATTCCAAAATATAAGGGTATACTTTACGGGCGTAAGCAGCGTCGTAGGTACTGTAAAAGCGCATTAGCATATTGCCTACACTGAAAACGGCATTAATTTTTTGCCCCAGGAATTTATAACCACCATCGATGGTGTTTTCGCGGCTGGCATATCGCTTTTCCATTTCATCAGCTGTAAGCGGCCAACGTGTAGTCACAAGCCCTTTTGGGCCTATACCTACCGGATAATAGATACCTTTAATGCCCAGGAGTGCTTTGGCATGCTGCTTTCCCTTTTCCATATAATCAAGCAGGGGCTGGTCGAAGTTATTGGTCTGCCGAATATGGTTGGAAGAATAGGCGGCCCAGTAAGGCGCCTGGTAGTTGTAATTTAAATGGTAATCGCCACCCCAGGCAGAAGAATCCCGGGTTACAAAAGGGCCCCAGATGCCGGGTGCAAACTTATTGCCACGTGAAGTTGCCCCGAAGAGATATTGGGAGGCGTAATAATATTTTTCGATAAAAGGATCGCCGATACGTACATTTGAATGGCCCCAAAAGTCTTTCCACCAGGCCTCGTGCTTTTCTTTGAGCAATGCAAGGCTCTTTTCAGTGGTTTGCTGTGCCTCCTCTATGGTCTTTTGTTTCCAATTGTTGCTGTCCTGATTGGTATACATGATAACGGTCAACGTTACTTTCTGATTCGGCTTTAATTGTATCGTTCCATCCTTCTCCGCCTTGGCGCCCAATACTTTTAAGGCCATAGCCACATGACATGACCATTCCAGTAGTGGGGTGTTTTCAAATGAGCGTGTAACCCAATTCACGTCGCCTGCTTTCCCTTCCGTATTCACAGCGGTATTCCCTTTTGTAGCTTTCAGCCTG
>CBFGNP010000385.1:0-4936 GCA_965650095.1 uncultured Pedobacter sp.
GAGGTGATTAGGCCTGGATACATCCGTTACAGAGATCTGAACAATGACGGAATTATCACAGCGGCAGATCAGACCATTATTGGTAGGGGGTTACCTATTCATTCTGGAGGTTTCTCCAATAATTTCACTTATAAAAATCTAAGCCTGAACGTATTCTTCCAATGGTCCTATGGCAATGATGTGTACAATGCAAACAAGCTCATGTTTGAAGCTAAGGCATATAGTATGCTGAATCAATATGCAAGTTATGCGGATCGTTGGTCGCCTACCAACCCGAGTACAACCATACCCGTGGTGGGCGGGGTTCCGGAGGGCTATTATTCCACCAGGGAACTGGAAGATGCTTCTTATTTAAGGTTGAAGACGGTGGAATTGGCTTATAGCATCCCTACGAATTATTTGAAAAGACTGGGACTTAAAGAGGTTTTGGTGACAGCTTCAGCACAGAATCTGGTTACATGGACCAACTATTCAGGCATGGATCCAGAAGTGTCGACGAGAAACTCTATCCTCACACCAGGATTCGATTATTCCGCATTCCCTATGGCGAAAACATTAGTTTTTGGACTTAAAGCTTCACTATAAAACCAAATATTATGAAATCAAAATTATACATCAGTTTGGTAGCCCTGGTTTGTGTGGTTACATCTTGCACTAAATTCTTAGATACAGTACCAAAAGATACAATCACAAGTTTAAATTATTACGAGACAGAACAACAGCTTAATTCTGCATTGGCAGGGGTGTTTCAGACATTGACAAAAATTTATGCGCACAGCTTTCAAGGGGTGATGTCTTTGGATGGAGATGAAGGTTTTTATAACCGTTCTGCACAGAACACTGGCATTGCTGTCAACTTAGTTACCACTTCCGAAAGTAACGTAACTACAGTATGGACCGCACTTTATAGTGGGATAGAAAGAGCAAACCTATTGCTTGCCAATATCAATAAGCCAACAATGGCTGAAGCAAATCGGGCTGTTATTAGAGGTGAAGCTTTGTTTTTAAGATCTTACTTTTACTTTTTACTGGTCAGTTACTGGGGAGATGTACCTTTGTTGCTGGAGCCTACCTCTTCTGTTGCGCACACCAATAATCCCAGAACCCCTTCAAAAGAAGTATACGAGCAGATCATCAAAGATATGACCGAAGCGGAAAGTCTGCTTCCCGGTGTAGGACAGGTTACCAACGCAGGGCACATCAACAAATCTGCTGTACGAGGTATGTTGGCCAGAGTATGTTTATACATGGCAGGAGACCCTGTAAAGGATGTATCTAAATACGAAATGGCGAAAATTTGGGCAAAAAAAGTGATTGATGATGGCTATCATACCCTTAACCCAGATTATAGGCAAGTATTCATCAATATGAGCCAGGATAAATATGACCTTAAAGAAAGTATATGGGAGGTAGAGTTTTATGGATATAGCTCAGACGGTTTTAATGCCACCGGGAAGGTTGGCATTCATTATGGTATTTCTCATGGTGGCCAGGATCCAAATTATGGCTATAGCTTCGGATATGTAGCGATAACACCAAAATTATATTTTTCTTATACAAAAGGTGACCTGAGAAGGGACTGGAACATCGCGCCATACACTTTATCTTCAACCAATCCAGCCACCA
Source organism: uncultured Pedobacter sp. (assembly GCA_965650095.1). GTDB lineage: Bacteria > Bacteroidota > Bacteroidia > Sphingobacteriales > Sphingobacteriaceae > Pedobacter. The sequence goes on from CBFGNP010000385.1 coordinate 1,627, forward strand.
AAACCTATTGGCCTGTCTATCCAACAGCCGCGCAGGCAAGTCAAAGACACGTAGCCAAATGGAGAAGGGAGAATGAAACCGTTTATCCAAAGGAGCAGGGAGGTAATTCGGTCAATTATCCACTGCTGCGATACGCAGATGTGCTGCTGATGTATGCAGAAGCTGTAGCAAGCCAAAATGCAACCATACCAGCCCAAGATATACTGGATCAGACTGTGAATCAAGTGAGAAGAAGAGCGTTTGGAAACCTATTGCCAAATAGAGAAATGATCGATACAATAACCATTTCAACTGCAGGTACAGGCTATACATCAGCACCAGTGGTTACAATTTCCGGTGGTGGAGGTACAGGTGGCGCTGCTGTAGCAACAGTTGCAACCAGTGGAACCAGAGCGCTAACCGCAATTTATTTGGAGAATAGAGGTGGTAATTATAATTCAGTGCCAACCATCACTATTGGTGAATCATGGATGCCAAATGTCTTATACGCTGTAGGCAAACAAGTTTATAATGACAATAAGCTGTATACAGTTACTACAGCAGGTACCGCCACCACTACGCCACCAACACAAAGCTCTGGAGCATCTGCAGCAGCCACTACAGGTGCTGTATTTACGTATGCTGGTGTGCAGGCAAAAGCTACGATAACCCTTTCCAATCTATCTGTATTTAAGGGAGATGTAAAAACTTCCGATTTTGCTGATTATGGCAGATTTATGGAATTTATCAAAGCGGAGCGTTCCAGGGAATTTGCATTTGAGGCCATGAGGAAGAGAGATTTGGTGCGCTGGGGTGATTACTACCGTGTGATGAAACAAATTGCGCTTGATTTTGCTCCTTTGGGATCAAGGGCCTTCGGTGGAAAAGCAGGAGAAAACACCTCTGAACGGGATGTTTTATGGCCTATTCCAGATGCCGAAACTACAGTCAATAAAGTAATTGGCCAGAATCCAGGCTGGTAATCGTCAATCATTTTACTATTAATCTGATATTCTAATGAACACATATTTCAAATTTTATTTAATACTGATATCGGTTGCTTTATTTTCTTGTGAGAAATATCAGCTTGATGATCCCGCATTAGCGGTTACAGCTGATAAAACTACAATTAAGGCTGGTGAATCGATCACTTTCAAGTTTGGCGGGAGCCCTCAAATGCTTTCCTTTTATTCAGGAGAATTCCTGAAGGACTACAACTATGCTACAAGCTCCAGAACATTAAAAAATTGTTATTTGTCCTTCTCAAGTGCTACGGTAGCCGCTATACAACAGGCCAATCAATTAGCTGTGTTGGTTTCTTCTGATTTTGATGGTAAATATGCAATTGGCAATATCAGGGAGGCTACTTGGGTAGACGTCACCAACCGATTTGTACTTGCAAAGAACGCCACCGTAACAGCGTCGACTGAAGTTGATATTATGGATCTGGCTGTTGCAGGAAAACCATTATATCTGGCCTTTAGATACATTACCAAACCTCAGACCGAATTTGGAGCCGCCAATGATTGGAACATTACTGCTGTATTGTTCAAAAGTAAACTTGATGATGGGCAGGTCACGCTAATGGACTACGGTTCAGGAAGCAATTTTTCTGTGTTTTCTTATGGAAATAAAGAAGCAGGCAGATCACTTGTAAACACGACGACCATCCAATTTAAAGGAAATGCAACTGCGGCAATTAAGGAAGAATATACAGAAGACTGGGGAATTAGCAGGGCCATTCATATCAATCCTAACGACTTAGGCACAGATAAAGCAACAGCGCTTAAATTGTTCAGAGAAGCAAAAAAGGAAAGTTACACCTATACCTATGCGAACGCTGGCACCTATACCGCTACTTTCATTGGTGAAACAAATAATGTTTATGGAAATAAAAAGGTAGTTAGGCAAATAGAAATTACTGTTACAAACTAGGATGATGAAGACTATTTTTTTAGCGATTACGCTTTTAATAACGACACTCAGTTTACAGGCACAACCTAAGGTTGATGTACATAAAGAAATGGAATTTGCCAAAGCACAATATGAATTGATGCTGAAAGCGAATAAAGACCTCACCAGATTTCCTCAATCTGTAAAGAAAGAGGGAATCCTGGATACCCGAACATCAGATTGGTGGTGCAGTGGTTTCTTCGGCGGGTCCTTGTGGTATCTCTATGAATATACTCAGGACAATAAATGGAAAGAAGCTGCAGATAAATGGACCATGGCTGTAGAAAAAGAAAAGTACAATAAGACCACCCACGATTTAGGGTTTATGCTGTATTGTTCTTTCGGAAATGGCTATCGTTTAACCAAAAATGAGAAATATAAGGACATTATGCTTATTGGAGCAGAATCGCTGGCTACGCGTTTCAACCCTAAAATCGGGTTGATTAAGTCTTGGGAAGAGTTTAAGGGGTATGACTATCCAGTGATTATAGACAATATGATGAATCTGGAGTTCTTATTATGGGCTGCGAAAGCATCAGGAAACAGCAAATTTTATGATCTAAGTACTACACATGCTGACAATACCCTTAAAAACCATTTCAGAAAAGATTATAGCAGTTACCATGTAGTTTGTTATGATACTACAGGGAAAGTACTTGCCAGGAAAACCAATCAGGGAGCTGCAGATGAGTCTGCATGGGCCAGAGGGCAGGCATGGGCTGTTTACGGTTATACCATGATGTATAGGGAAACAGGAAATAAGAAATATCTTAACCAGGCTATAAATATTGCAAAGTTTATAGCCAATCATCCGAACCTTCCATCGGATAAAATTCCGTATTGGGATTTTAACGCGCCAAATATACCGAATGAAGAACGAGATGCATCAGCAGCGGCCATTACGGCTTCTGCTTTATTGGAATTGTATACTTATACAAAAGATAAGGCGCACTTCAGACTGGCGGAAGATATATTGAGGAGTCTTTCGGGCAAAGTATATACTGCAAATTTAGGAGAAAACAACAATTTCCTGCTCAAACACTCGGTTGGGTCAAAGCCTTATCAATCAGAAGTAAACACACCCATTATTTACGCAGATTATTATTACCTGGAGGCTTTGTTAAGATACAGCCGGATTAAAATATAATTAGCGCACGCTTTCCAATAATAAGAATTTAATATGACACACATTTCTAGAAAGGATTTCCTTAAGCATAGTCTCCTATTGGCAGGATATTTAGCCAGTGTTCCGGCATTGGCACACGCTGGCAAGAGCAAAAAAAACTTACTCCTACGTTCATCCTGGCAGGTTGAAAATATTGGAGATATCGGTCATACGCCTGGTGTTTTGGCTTTGATTGAAAAATACTTACCGCAT
>CBFGNP010000386.1:0-4936 GCA_965650095.1 uncultured Pedobacter sp.
AAAAAAATATTAAAAATAGCGGCCAACTGCAGATGCCTCGACTACATTATACCAGCCTTCCCTGAATACCAGAAGATAACTATTCCGGAGGGTTTGAAAGCAGCGATCATAAGTTTTGATGAAATCCTCCAGGGATCTGGAAAAACGACAGCAGCAGAACTGACTCAGCTATCGGCCATACGCAGTGCCATACGTCCGGCCGATATCTCTTCGTTAATCTATACTTCCGGTACTACAGGAACCCCGAAAGGGGTCATGCTCTCTCACAGCAACTTTGTCGAGAATGTAAAGGTTTGCCTCCAACAGATTCCTGTTATCAATGAGACGGAGACCTTCCTTTCCTTTCTGCCGCTTTCGCATGTGTTTGAACGTACGGCAACGTATCATGTGTGCTGCGCACAGGGTTGTAAAATAGCCTTCGCACAGAGCCTGGAAATGCTGGCTAAAAATATGGCAGAGATCAAGCCAACGGTCATGAACTGCGTACCACGGTTACTGGAAAAGATCCACGACAAGGCCATCAAAAGCGGTACTTCTGGTGGAGGTTTGAAATCAAAAATATTTCTATGGGCCCTCGAAGCCGGACAGGACTACCGGCGACAGAAAGAAACTGGTAAGACCCCCGGGATCATCCGCAGTGCAAAGAAATCCCTGGCCGAGAAGCTGGTATTCAGCAAGATCAAAGAGAAAACAGGGGGTCGCTTAAAGTTCATGATCTCAGGTGGGGCTGCGCTGCCTAAAAATGTAGGTGAGTTTTTCGGAAACCTGGGAATCAAAATACTCGAAGGGTTCGGACTGACAGAAACCTCTCCGGTAATGGCCGTAACCGAATTTCACAGGCAGGTCTATGGCACCGTGGGAAGGGTCATTCCGGGTATTGAAGTTGGCATTCAGGATGTGGAATCCAAACAGATCATCAGCATTCAAACCCACGAGTCCTTTCAGGAAGATTTTGAATGTGCTGAAGGAGAGATTATTATAAGAGGACACTGTGTGATGCAGGGATACTTTAACAAACCTGCAGAAACCGCTGAGGCGATCGACAAGGACGATTGGTTCCACACCGGTGATATCGGGCGCTTTTTTAAAGGCAACCTTCAGATCACTGACCGGTTGAAAAATATGATCGTAAACGCATATGGCAAAAATATCTATCCTACCCCGGTGGAGAACGTTTATATGAAAAGCCTGAAAATTGATCAGCTCTTTTTAATTGGCGATAAGCGGGAATACCTCACGGCGATTGTCATACCCAATAAGGAAAACCTGCAGGAAGCTTTTGCTTTGCCGGAAAGCTTCTTTCAGGAAGCTGAAGTATTTATAAATGAAAAAGAGATCGTCGACTGGATTGGACAGGATCTCAAGAAGCTTTCAGGAGAGCTGGCCAAGTTTGAGCGCATCAAAAACTTTAAAGTAAAGCGGAGCCCCTTTAGTATTGAGGAAGGGGAAATAACGCCTACCATGAAGGCAAAAAGGAAAGTTATTGAGGCAAAATATGCCAGGATCATTAACGAAATGTATGCCGGGGCTGTTGAGGCAGATTAAAATCGGGAAAATATTTTATGTTTCTTATTCCAATCGGCATAAAGAACTAAGGTAAATCCCTATTTTTGCCTAATTTTAAATTAATATACCAATCAGTGATCAGACCCGAGGGCCAGATACAATAAATATATGAGTACAGGACTATCAGAATTAGAACTATTACGCCGTAATTCGCTAACCCAATTGCGTGAACTTGGCATCAATCCCTACCCTGCCGAAGCATTTGAGATCAATGCCAATGCAGCAGATATATCAGCGAACTACGAACGGGATAAAACTGCTTATAAGAACATCAGTATAGCAGGCAGGATCATGAGCCGCCGGATTATGGGTAGTGCTTCTTTTGTTGAACTACAGGACTCAACAGGCAGGATACAGGTATACCTGAAAAGAGATGATCTTTGTCCGGATGAAGATAAGACCTTGTACAATACGGTATTCAAAAAACTGATGGACCTGGGCGACTTTATCGGCGTTAAAGGCTATGTGTTTACCACGCACACCGGAGAGATCTCTATACATGTTACAGAACTGACTTTGCTGTCCAAATCCTTGAAGCCTTTGCCCATTGTAAAACGCGATGAAGAAGGGAATATTTATGATGGCTTCACCGATCCGGAAATGCGTTACAGACAACGTTACGTAGATCTTACGGTAAACCCTGATTTCAAGCAGATCTTCATCAACCGTTCTAAGGTGATCAATACCATGCGTAATTATTTCGATAACCAGGGGTGGATGGAGGTGGAAACACCGATTCTTCAGGCTATCCATGGTGGCGCTGCTGCAAGGCCTTTCGCTACGCATCACAATACACTGGACATGCCCCTTTACCTGCGTATAGCAAATGAATTGTACTTGAAAAGACTGATTGTTGCAGGCTTTGACGGTGTTTACGAGTTCGGAAAAATGTTCAGAAATGAAGGAATGGACCGGACGCACAACCCTGAATATACTGCCATGGAAATCTATGTGGCGTATAAAGACTATGTCTGGATGATGGGAATGGTGGAAGAATGTCTGGAAAAAGTAGCCCTGGCTATTCATGGAACAGCAGTAGTAAAAGTTGGCGAGTATGAGATCAACTTTGAAGGTCCCTACGAAAAACTAACCATGTACGAATCTATACAGAAATACACGGGTGTTGATGTGTCAAATATGACCGAGGAAGCGCTTATACAGACCTGTAAAAGCCTGAACATTGAAATTGATGCCAGCATGGGCAGGGGAAAGCTGATTGATGAACTTTTCAGCGAGAAGGTAGAAGCCAACCTGATCCAGCCAACATACATTACCGACTACCCGCTTGAAATGACCCCTCTTGCTAAAAAACACAGAAGCAAAGAAGGTCTTGTAGAAAGATTCGAGCTGTTTGTAATGGGTAAAGAAATTGGCAATGCTTATTCAGAGTTAAATGACCCAATTGATCAGCGTGAGCGCTTTGAAGACCAGCTAAAATTAGCAGACAGGGGTGATGATGAAGCGATGGCTATGGATGATGACTTTGTCCGTGCCCTGGAATATGGTATGCCTCCAACTTCGGGGTTAGGAATCGGGATTGACCGTTTGGCCATGCTGATGACAAATCAGTCGACCATACAGGAAGTACTGTTCTTCCCTCAAATGAGACCAGAGAAAAAAGTCAAGGTAACTACCGATGATGATTTCGTAAATGCAGGTATTCCGGCCGAGTGGGTTCAGGTGATCAGAAAAATGAACATCAACAGCATAGAAGAGCTGAAAGCTGCAAATCCGAACAAAGTTTTCAATGACCTGGGGGGTATGCGTAAAAAACTTAAACTGGAGTTAACCATGCCTTCAAAAGAAGACGTTACCGCCTGGTTTTCTTAACATACAGATAACAAAAGCTTAAAGGCCTGCTGCAAAAACTGTAGCAGGCCTTTCTTATTTTTACACCTATATAAATTGAAATGATTATGAACAGTTCAAGTCTAGAGATCACAGAGAAAGAATACTGTATAAAACTAAGCAAAGAGACCTTTGATCTGACTTTAATACGTCAACTGATCACCAGGATACAATCAGAACAATTGTTCTTCAGCAGAAGCAAGGATTACCTGGAAGACGATATCATCAGCAGAGGATCATATGCAGAAGATAGCGATAATTTCGACAGGTTGAGCGAAAAATAAAAGGCCACATTTACATATGGCCTTCCTATCTTATTCTGAATCAATTACCTGTATCGAACCTGTTGTTGCTTGTCCATCATACCCAACTGATCTTTCATTTGTTTAATCTGATCCGCCAGTAACTTATTTTTATCTGCTTTCTTCGCTTCTGTTAAGTACATCTGCGCCTCGCGCTTGTTTCGTTTAGCCATCGCAATTCCTGCCAGACTTAACTTGGCCAGTGCAACATTATGATCCATATGCATACCTAAGGAAAGGGCTTTCTTAAAATATTTTTCTGACTGCATTGGTGCCTTTCTGGACTCTATCAAACCAATCAGTAAATTGTAGTACCCATGTTGTACCCTAACCAGTTGCTTTTCGTAATTGGTTATCCTTTTTAAGAAGGCCTCGGCCTTAACCATGTTGTCCTTTCTCAGGAACCATTGGGCCAGCAGCATATTCTCATTAAAGAAATAAGTAACTATGATTAAAACGCTTATAAAAAATGCCAGGATCCCCCATCCCCAGAAACCGAAGATCATAAGGGCTATCGCCCCGCCCAACACTGCAAAACCTAAAATAAGACGAACTATATTTGGCATATTCTATTATATATATATTTTGCAAATATCGTGTTTAAATACCATATAATAGATTTAAAAGTTATAATTTCAGCAAAAAAAAGAAATTAATACATGTCTGTCTCCATAGAAGAAAGCTGGTTAAAGGTACTCAACGATGAATTCGAAAAACCTTACATGAAATCCCTTAAAGCCTTTTTGCTGGAAGAAAAACAAAAAGGATATACGGTTTACCCTAAAGGCGGGGACATCTTCAATGCATTAAACCATACCCCCTTTGATCGTGTTAAGGTGGTTATCCTTGGACAAGATCCTTACCATGGCACAGGACAGGCGCATGGCTTGTCTTTTTCCGTTCAAAAGGGTGTCACTGTACCTCCATCTTTAAAAAATATTTACAAGGAACTGGCTACAGATATTCCTGGCTTCGTTATCCCGAAGCATGGCAATCTGACACAATGGGCAGATGAGGGTGTACTATTGCTAAACGCCACCTTAACCGTAAGGGCCCATGAAGCTGGCTCCCATCAAAGCAAGGGTTGGGAAACCTTTACGGACAGGATCATCAGTGAACTTTCTGAAAAACGAACCGGACTGGTCTTTTTGTTATGGGGGAGATATGCGCAAAATAAGGCGGCATTAATTGACCAAAAGAAACATACCATCATCACTGCA
>CBFGNP010000387.1:0-4935 GCA_965650095.1 uncultured Pedobacter sp.
ATGACCGGATCATGTAAAACTTATTTAAATAAATAGATGTTATTGGTTTCCGATGGCATACATTTGCTTAAAATATTTTTTTGTTGGAAGACCAGATCCCTATAGAGAAACCCGATCCATTTGCAGCACTCCGCTACCGGGAATTCCGATCGTATTTAGGAATGCGATTCTTTTTCACCTTTGCCTACCAGATGCAGGCCGTAATTATAGGTTTTCACATCTACTACTTAACCAAAGATCCGCTGGCGCTGGGACTAATAGGGTTGTGCGAAGCGCTACCTGCTATAACCGTCGCCTTATACGGGGGTTATGTGGCCGACAAATCGGAAAAGCGGGTCCTACTGCTTAAAATATTTTCAGGGGTATTTCTTTGTTCCTTTGTCATGCTGGTTGTCACCACAGAACAAATGCATGCCTACATTCCACCCCGCTACACCGTGCCCATTATGTATTGCATGATATTTGGCATCGGCATTGCGAGGGGCTTTTTTAGTCCGGCTACTTTTTCGCTGATGGCACAGATCATTCCAAAAAAATTATATCCCAATTCCAGCACCTGGAACAGCTCCAGCTGGCAAATGGCCTCTATCCTTGGGCCTGCGGCGGGTGGGTTGATCTATGGATTTTATGGAATCACGGTAACATACATTGTTATTATTACTTTTATATTCATTGCACTGGTCTGCATTTTCTTTTTAAGGCCACATCCACCAACTTTCATCCCTAAAGAAAGCATTGTAAAAAGTCTTACCGAAGGTGTGCATTTTGTCTTTAAGAGCAAAATGATGCTTGGCGCGATGAGCTTAGACCTCTTTTCTGTGTTTTTCGGCGGTGCCCTGGCCTTGCTGCCGGTATTTGCCAACGACATTCTTAAAGTGGGCTCCGAAGGACTTGGATTCATGCGCGCCGCAGCTTCAACCGGTGCCGTGCTGACCATGCTGATCATGACCCGTTTTTCTCCCATGAACAAGCCCTGGCGAAATCTGCTTATTGCGGTCACGGGATTCGGAACCAGTATCATCTGCTATGGCCTGTCCAGGAACTTTTATCTGACACTGCTGTTCCTCTTTATGGAAGGTGCGTTTGACAGTATCAGTGTAATTATCCGCTCTACCATCATGCAATTACTTACCCCGGACGAAATGAGGGGTCGCGTTTCCGCGGTAAACAGTATGTTCATCGGCTCCTCAAATGAAATCGGGGCATTCGAATCCGGCTTAACTGCCAAGCTGATGCGTACCGTACCAGCCGTAGTATTTGGCGGAAGTATGACCATCCTTATAGCCGGGATCACCTATTTGAAAACAAAAGGCCTGATTAAATTAAGCCTTCAGGAAATACACGAACAAAAGGTTTAAACAACCGTTAACCGCTCCCCGATCTGCTGTCTCCACATCGCATAATATAATCCATTCTGTGCAACCAGCTCATTGTGCGTTCCCTGTTCTATCACATTTCCTTTTTCAAGAACATAAATTCTATCCGCATGGCGGATGGTAGACAGTCTGTGCGCAATTAAAATAGTGATGTGGTTGTCTATGTCGGATACGTCACGGATGGTTGCAGTGATCTCCTCTTCAGTCAGGGAATCCAATGAGGAGGTAGCTTCATCAAAAACCAGGATATCAGGTTTACGCAACAGCGCACGGGCGATAGACAAACGTTGCTTTTCGCCCCCCGATACCTTAACCCCGCCTTCACCGATTAAGGTATCCAGACCTTTATCCGCCCTTGCGAGTAAGTTCTGGCAGGCCGCCTGCTGGAGTACCCGCATGCATTCTTCGTCGGATGCATCTGGCCTTACAAACTGTAAATTCTCACGTATGGTACCTGAAAACAACTGGGTGTCCTGGGTGACAAAGCCGATCTTTTCTCTCAGTACATCCAGGTCAATATCTTTTCCGGTGATGCCATTATATCGGATGTCCCCTGATTTCGGCCCATACAGTCCAACCAATAATTTGACAAGGGTTGTCTTTCCCGATCCAGATGGCCCTACAAAAGCAACTGTTTCCCCAATTCCGGTTTTAAAACTGATTTCATTTAATGCGTTGGTGGTGGCCGATTGGTGCTTAAATCCTACATGATCAAATTCAAGCTCTGTGATTTTGGTTAACGTTGCGGGATTATCTGGTTTCTTGTCTTTCGGCGTGGACATGATCCGCTCGAAATTATTAAGTGATACCTCAGTCTCGCGATACACATTGATAATATTGCCCAGCTCCTGTAATGGTCCAAAAATAAAAAAAGAATAAATAAAGAGCGAGAAGAACTCTCCTACTGTAATCCGCCCGGCAAAAATCAGGTACATCATCAAAAACAGCAAGCTGTTCCGCAACAGGTTTACAAAAGTGCCTTGTATAAAGCTCAGGCTTCTGATGTATTTTACTTTTTTGAGTTCCAGTCCTAATATTTTATTGGTCGTAGCATTTAACCTGCTGATCTCCTGTTTGGCCAGCCCCAAACTCTTTACCAGCTCAATATTCCGAAGCGATTCAGTGGTTGATCCTGCCAGCGAAGTCGTTTCTGCGACGATTTTTTTCTGCACCTTCTTGATTCGCTTACTCAAAAATGAACTTAAAAACCCAAGCAGAGGTATGGAAGAAAAATAGACTACGGCAATAACCCAATATACAGAAATGGCATATACGGTAACAAATATGATCCCGATAATACTGGTAAATAAAACATTAATTACAGCTTGTACAAGCTTCTCCGTATCTATCCTGACTTTCTGCAATATGCCTAGCGTTTCTCCGCTTCGCTGATCTTCAAACACTTGATAGGGCAGTTCTAAAGAGTGCGCCAGCCCATCTGAATAGATCTTTGCTCCAAGTCGTTGTGTAATTACATTTACGTAGTAATCCTGAAAATTCTTGGCAATGCGCGATACCATCGCAGCGCCCATGGCCAGTAAAATCAATACTCCGGCACCCTTTATAAATTCATCGGTAGTGAAATTTTTATAATTGGTAACGTATTTATCTATGATCAGGCGAAACACATATGGATCAAGAAAAGAGAATATCTGGTTAACGGCAGCAAGGAACAGGGCCAGGAATATAAGTCCCTTATAATTCTTTAAATAGCTGAATAAAATCTTCATGTGTCGTATGTTTGGATAGATAAAGCGAAAACTAGCTGTCAAAAATAAAGAAAGGGAATGAAGCATTGTCTTCATTCCCTTTAATTTACAAGGAGATTATAATTCGTCCTTAGACCGTCATGATATCTTTCTCCTTTGCTTCAGTATGTTTGTCCACCTTAAGGATATAGGTATCAGTTATTTTCTGAACCTCGGCCTCGCCGGTTTTGATCTCATCATCAGAAACACTTTCGGCTTTTAACTTTTTAATTTTTTCGTTGGCATCTTTGCGGATGTTGCGAATGGTTACTTTACCACGTTCTGCTTCTTCCTTAACTTTTTTAACAAGTTCTTTTCTGCGTTCCTCTGTCAACGGGGGAACAACCAAACGAATTACGACGCCATCATTCTGAGGATTTATTCCAATGTTTGCTTCCATTATGGCGCGTTCAATTGGCACTAACATATTTTTTTCCCAAGGCTGAACAAGTAAAGTACGCGCATCAGGCGTGTTGATACTTGCCACCTGGGCCAGACCAGTAGCACTTCCATAATAATCTACAAATATGCCGTCTAACATTCCCGCAGAAGCTTTTCCTGCACGGATCTTAGTGAGTTCAGCTTCACAATGGTCAATCGCTCTATCCATATTTACCTGGGCATCCTGTAACTGTTTCTTTATGAGGTCATTCATATTTTGTAAAATTTAAGCACATATAAAATTTATTTAGCATCAGTTTCTAACGAGCGTTCCAATTCCATCACCGTTTGCTATTTTCATAAAATTACCTGTTTTGTTCATATCAAAAACAATAATAGGCAACTCATTTTCTTCACAAAGTGTAAACGCTGTCATATCCATTACATTTAATCCTTTAGCATAAACTTCTTTAAAGGATATTTCTGAATATTTAGTGGCTGCCGGATCCTTTTCAGGATCGGCGGTGTATATTCCATCCACGCGGGTTCCTTTCAATACCACATCCGCTTTTATTTCAATTGCGCGCAATGCAGCTGCCGAGTCTGTAGTAAAATATGGGTTACCGGTGCCAGCTCCGAAAATCACGACACGCCCTTTTTCAAGGTGCCTGACTGCCCTCCGGCGGATAAACGGTTCGCAGATCTGCTCCATTTTTATCGCAGTAAGTAGCCTTGTTTTTAAGCCCACTTTTTCGAGGGCATCCTGTAATGCCATACTGTTAATAACAGTGGCAAGCATGCCCATATAGTCAGCCTGTGCCCGGTCCATACCCGATTTTTCTGCACTTAAGCCTCTGAAAATATTACCCCCTCCGATAACAATTGCTATTTCAAGTCCTTCCTCATGCACTGCTTTAATATCCTCAGCATACTGCCTTACTATCTCGTTGTCAATACCATATTGTTTCTCGCCCATCAGCGACTCGCCACTTAATTTTAACAGGATCCGTTTATATTTCATGGCTTCAAAAATAACTATTTGTTTTAATTAATAAGGGATCAAATGCGCAAACCATTCACAAAAACTTTGTTCAGTTTCAATTCCGGCGTCAATAAGAGGAAATTTGCCTGGTTTCCCACTTGTAAAGTACCTACAGTACCCGTCAACCCCATGACTTTGGCCGGATAGGCTGAGGCCATATTTAAAGCCTCATTTAAAGGGATCTGGCAATGATCCACACAGTTTTGGACAGCCTGCAATAGGGTAATACTGGAGCCCGAAAGTGTGCCGTCAGGTGTGATAAATTTATCACCAGCTAGCTGATGCTGATATGGCCCAATATGGCATTCCGTTACTGCATCAGTAATTAAAAATAGTCTGTGTCCCATCAGCCTGTAACTCATCTTGAGCACCTCAAAATCAACATGGT
>CBFGNP010000388.1:0-4935 GCA_965650095.1 uncultured Pedobacter sp.
GGTCATTGGTTTTTGTTGCATTTTTCCCCAATACTGAGAAAGCCCGGATTGCCGCCGTCATACAATTGCCCCCTGAGCCTTTAATACTTCACTTAGCCATTTTCCATTTAGGTCAGAAACATTTACGTTCTCCCTGACACATAGCGCCGAGGCAGTTCCTGCTGCCTGTCCTAACGCCATACACTGAGCTTGCACGCGTATAGAGGCAAACGCTTCGCGGGTAGCTGAAAGACATCCTCCTGCCACCAATAAGTTGGCAGCTCCTTGAGGTACCAGTGCCCGGTAAGGAATCGGATATGGTGCCTGAAGGAAACTGACATCCTGTTTACTGTCTACAGCCCTGTGTATGTCTACGGGATGCCCCCCATAAGCCACCGTATCTTCGAAGCTCCCGGGCTGCAGAATATCTTCAAGAGTCATCGTATAAAGCCCTATGATTCCCCTTGTTTCACGTATACCTATCTGGGTAGCGGTATCCAGCAGATAGGCATCCTTCATGGAAGGAACCTGTGCTTTGAAAGCATCAACGATCGTCATCACATCTTCCCGCAATAGTTGTTCAGCCCGTGACACATCATTGCCGTTGGCAGCATTACCGCTAAACCTGGTAGCATTTACCGAGAGCTGGCCTTCCCTGAGGGTGCTACCGTGAACAGCCCAGGGTCCTCCGAAATTGGAGAGCCGGCCTGCCTCAACTTCTGCGGTTAGCAGTTCTTTTAAGGGCAGGCTCGCATATTTCACACCGTCATGTGCCATAAGCAGGTTGAAGGTTTTGGTATCCACCCCACCGAGACGAAAGTATAGTGACATCGGCTGAAGCTCCCCACCCCGATCATTGCGCATTTGGCAGGGCAAATGGCTTCGGGATACGACATCACCTGTGCCGGTACAATCGATAAAATACCTGGCGTCAATGGCTTGCCTTCCAGATTTGTTTTCAATCACTACATGGCTAAGTTTTTCCGGTTGATCAACATCAGATATGCAGTCGACCACCTGGGTATGAAACAAGATACTTACCCCTGCCTCCTCGACCATTTTCATTGATACATACTTATATATTTCCGGGTCGTATGGCACATTACCACTTGGCAGATCGACAATTGCTCCACCTCGTCCGGCCATTTTATTGATAAACTCCTCCGGTATACCCGAAACGATCCTTGTATGCTGAAAATTGAACTTGCTAATAGGCCCCACCAGACCGGCTGTCGCCATCCCGCCTAAGAAACCATAGTGCTCCAAGAGCAAAGTTTTTGCCCCGTTCCTCGCTGCTGCAATGGCGGCGATGAAACCTGATGGACCACCGCCACAGACGACCACATCGACCTTTAAGGTTACGGGTATTTGTTTAGAAGGTTCTGTTATAAAATTTGCTTTTCCTATCATCTCTACTTACTGATTAAACCTATCCTTTTTTGCCCGGGCATCCGTTTCATTGATTAAAAAACTCACCATATATCCGACTATGAAACAGGATAGCATACCCGTCAAGCTATATACCATAAAATGGGCTGATGTATATTTACTAACATAGAAGAGAATAATTGCACTGGCTACATAACCGATCAGGGCAGCCATATGATTCACCCTTTTTGTGAATATCCCTAACAGGAACAAGCCCGCCAATCCTCCTGTAAGTAATCCGGTTAATCTTCGGATCATATCCCATAAAGACCCGACTTCATACACAAACATTACAACTGCCAATACGGTACCGATAACCCCAAAGGCAGCAGATACGCTTTTGGCCATCATAAGCTGACGCTTCGGCAATAGCTTGTAAAAGCGGGTATAATCTGTAACTATTGTTGCAGACATGCTATTCATGGTGCTGCTAATGGTTGACATCGAAACAGCAAATATTCCTGCGACAACAACACCTCTGACCCCCGAGGGAAGTTCATTGACAATAAACCAGGGATATATAGATTCCTGCGTAGGCAAGGTTGGGTTTAATGTTTCCGGAAAGGCATGGTAATAGGCGAACAAAGCGCTTCCTATAGTAAAAAACAAGATAGAAGATACCACGATTAAAATACCGTTTACCCATACGCCGCGGGCAGCACTTTTTATGTCTTTGGTAACTAAATATTTTTGAATGATCGTCTGATCAGATACATAGGGAACTGATCCACCTCCTATCCAATAGGTTATGGTTACGAAAATGGTAATTTCAGAAAAACTAAAGTCCCAATTTACAAATTCAAATTTGCCAAATTCGTTATTGATCTGGATCATTTCCCCTAATCCACCATCCAGTTTTAACACGACCACCAAAATGCTTAACAGCGCTGCTAATAAGAATACAAATACCTGCAGTACTTCTGTCCACACTACAGCTTCAATTCCTCCTAATGTTCCATAGACGGTCGAAAACAGGCCCATAACCAGTATACAGGTCATTACATCAATACCCGTTATCGCGGCAATTGCTAAAGAAGGAAGCAATAACATGACTCCAAATTTGGCGACCTGAAAAAACAAGAAACTCAAACTTCCTAATATACGGATCAGTGAATTAAACCTCTTCTCAAGGTATTCATAAGCTGTGGTCACGTTTAGCTTGAAGTATACAGGAATAATATAAAGGACCACCAGCGGAGCAACCACCATGCTACTGATCGTCGGAAGAAAATACAACCAGCTTTCATTAAAAGTTTTTGCAGGCGTGGTAAGAAAGGTAATGGCACTTAATAAGGTACCAAAAATAGCCACACCGGAAGCCCATCCTGGTATTCTGTTTCCCGCTTTATAGTAATCATTGGTGGTATGGATGTTCTTCTTATACTTATAGCCGATGTAAAAGATGGCCAAAAAATACATGACAATTAATAAATAGTCCCAGCCATTTAAGACCGAGGATTCCCTGGATATCATCCGGGCCTGCCAAATTTCAGCCGAACGCTTTGCGGGCGCAATCTCGCCTCCCGGAAACACCATTTCGCCATTCCATAGCGATACTTGGGTAAGTACAGGTAAGGAAGTTGGAAACTCCCCAACCTTGATCCATCGGTCTGTTAGTGTATGGTATGCCAACACATCTCTTGAAAATCCTTTATGTGCGCTGGTGATCTGATTCAGTTTATCCCGGTACCGCCCTTTACTGCCTTGATCTCCGGCGGCTTTAAAGTCTGTTAAAGCCTTTCTGAATTTTCTATGGTCTTGGCTATCTGCGCCTCCGAAAACAAGGATGTGATTTAGTCCCACAGGAACAGATGCGGCTCCCGTCAGGCACCTTAAATCTTGTCCCTTCAATTGTATGTCATGGAGTTTTTTCCAGTGCAAAGTTTTGGGATTGTAGGTATAAGCGTCCTCTAAAAGCACCTCCCTGCCCTTTTCCTTACTTTTCCCACTGAATAAATAAATACAATCATTAACCCCATTGTTCTGAACCGCCATTACCGGCATCACCCTTCCTGCTCCGGGCAATGGAGCCAATTTCTCCCAGTTCAGGCGCTGCTGCCCGTACCTATTCAGATCCAACTTTAAAAAATGTCTTGTCGGTTCCCCGCCTTGTTGTTCTTCTCCACCGGCTACATATATGCTTCTCTGCAGGATAACGGCCGACATATAGGCCAGGCGAACCGGCATATCAGGCAAGGCCTCATAGTCAACAGTTTGTTTGTCCTTATTCCATTTCAGAAAAAAAGCTTTAGCCTGATAAGAAATACCGTCTGTTCCGCCCAGGCATAACAGCCCTTGTTCTGTGCTTACGGATGCTCCGTATGCTATCGGAACCGGCAATTTTAATTTAGCATCAAGCCATTGGTATGCTGATCCTTCTTTCTTCAGCACATAGATCTGGTCATACCATTTCTTTACTCCTCCATCCCATGGCTTACCGCCGGATAAGAAGTTGGTGCCGCCTGCTATGATCAGGACGTTGTTGTGAACCCCGGAAAAATGTGCGGCCAGGCCAACTGATTTCCCAGCACTGTCTGTCATGGGAAGCGTTGCCAGTTTACTCCATTCCACATGGGAGGAACCGTCCTGCGCAAATGAAACGAGACTTAACTTCAGAGAGAATATGAATAAGCAGAGAACAGACTTGAATCCCCACCCTGCCAGGACGCGCCGGCCAATAGGTTTAATTTTTCCTGAACTAAGATGCATGGATTGAAATGACAAAGTAATAATTGACGACATATCTATTTTGACTTTTCTAACAGCCATCCCAGATCGAACCTGGCTAATGAAACCCTTTGTGGCATGTGTTCCGTTCCGCCATGTCCATACAAACAGATGATACTTCTGTCCGGGAGGATGGCCAGGTCCGAATAGGTTGCACCACCTTCTTCCAATAGTTTATTAACCAGCCAGGTCTTCCCATCATCTTTACTCAGCCGGATGGTCAGATCCATTCTTTTTTTAGGATCTGCAGGCTGCGAAACCAGCATAATTCCCGATTTAAAGGGGTAACCTGTGAGTCCGATATCACATACTTTCCCCCCAAGCGCCGTATCATATTTTAGCCGCTGTGTCCAGCTCTCACCTTTATCCCTGCTCCAAACCTTTGCCTGGTGCGAGCCCGAACTACCTGTTATGGTCCTTCCTATTAGCAACACATCTCCGTTTTTCTGCTCCACAATCTGTGATTCGTTCAATTCCCCAACCGGCGTATCGCCACCCTGCTTCCATGTTTTGCCATGGTCATCACTATACAGGCAATTGACTCCATAATTTCTTTCTGCAGCCGCAAAAGAAATCGACTTTCTGTGCCAAACCTGCACCAGGAGTCTTCCCCCTTTTAATTGGATACCATGGCCTGGCCCTGGCAGGTGAAAAGTCCATTCATGTGCATTTTCAGCAAATAACGAAGTGATTTCTTTAGCTGAAGACCAGCTCAGACCATCGTCCGTACTGGTCTTAAAAAACACCCGGGTACATACATTTTTAAGGTTTAAAGCATAAAAAAGAAAGATCTCTTCCGTT
>CBFGNP010000389.1:0-4931 GCA_965650095.1 uncultured Pedobacter sp.
CATGGCCAGGTCCAACGACTCCTTTGGCAGCCATGCCTTTGCTGATCCGGGCCTGCTCGCGCAGGCCCTGTCCCATCGCAGTGCCGGCGCCCCGCACAACGAACGCCTGGAATTCCTCGGCGATGCGACTGTTACACTGAGTGCGGAGCGGCGCATGCGATTGATGAACCTGGCCTACAAGTACGGTTTTGCATTGCTCGAAGATGACTATGATTTTGATTATCACTTTACCAGCAATCCTCTTTTACCTTTAGCAAGCGTTGATACGGCCGGACATATTATTTATGTAGGTTCCTTTTGCAAAAGTATTGCTCCGGGTATACAATCGGGTTTATGGTTGCCCCTGAAGTGGTAATTAACGAAGCCGCTGCAATTCGTAAATTAATAGATCGGCAAGGTGAACAGTTGCTGGAAGAAGCAACTGCAGAACTTTTAAGTTCTGGCGACATTTCCCGGCACATCAAAAAGTCGTATAAGGTTTATCGGGGACGGTTGGAAAATACTTGCCGATTGCTTTCGGAGCAGCTGGGAGAATTTTTAACCTTTGAGCGGCCAAATGGTGGATTGGCTATCTGGGCAACCTACAAAAAAGGCATAAGTGCCAGAGCAGCTGCCTTGAATGCAGCAAAGTTGGGGTTAAAAATTAGTGATGGCCGTAATTATTTCTTTCAACCTGATATTTCCATGCCACATGATTTCATACGCATCGGTTACTGTTCTTTAGATGAAACTGAAATGGCCGGTGCAATTGATATCTGGAGACGGGCACTTACGCTATCTGCTACCGAAGAAGCTCCCTGATTTATTTTTTGCATGGCTTAAAACAAGCCATGCAAAAAATCATTCTTATTTTAGCAACCGGGCCAGTTTGGCTTCCAAAGCCGCTCCTTTTAGGTTCTTTCCAATAATTCTGCCTGTTTTATCCAAAAGCAGGTTCTGCGGAACAGCCTGTATGCCATACATTACGGCAACTTCATTTTTCCAGCCTTTTAAATCGGAAACGTGCGTCCAGGTCAGCCCATCCTTTTTAATTGCGGTTAACCAGGCATTTTTGGTTCTATCCAATGAAACACCGAGAATCTCCAGGCCTTTATCATGGTACTTCTGGTAGGCTTTAACCACATTAGGGTTCTCTAAACGGCAAGGACCACACCATGATGCCCAAAAATCAACCAGCACATATTTCCCCTGGAAATCTGACAGTTTTACCGGCTTGCCTTCAGGATCGTTTTGCGTAAACGGAAGCGCCATGGAACCTACTTCCATCACTTTCATTTTATCCAGCTTCCGCGCAAACTCGCGGCCGTCGCCGCTATTCTTTACATTTTCAGATAGCAGGTTAAACAAGGGCGCCGCTACGGTATATTCAGAAACAAATTTATCTATGATTTTCAGGGCATCAAGGCTAGCCATACTACCCGGGTTCTTGCGGATGAAAGCGGCCCTTATTTCATTTTGCTCTGCAATAATGCCCTTCTGCCGCTTGATGTAGTTCGCCATATAATCAGACATAAAGGCTTTATCTTTCTTTTTATCCGCAGGTAAATTCCTGAGGCCTGATGTTACCTCGTACATTTTTTCATCAGACGCGTTTAAAGCCTCCCTTAGCCTTTTATAGTCTGAATTCGTTTTTCCACCGGCAATTGTGGCATGTCCTAAAGAATCGGCGCTGCTGATCTGGATATTGCCCCCTTCTAAATAAACACCCATGGTCTCAGCAGGTCCGTTGAACTGGCCTGCAGCGGTATAGCTCAGCACCAATGTAGCCTGCACAGGGTAAGCAACTGTTCCTTTAAACTCAAAGACGCCGTTATTGATTGTTGTTGAATCTATAAAGGACGCAACTGCATTTTTGTAACCCAGGTAAACTTTTGCTGGTGCATTTATGGTTCCGATTTTACCTTTTAAGGTATAATTTACATTTTGGGCCACTAACGAGGCAGGAAATAACAGCATCAATGAGATGAGGTTCTTTTTTATTTTCATGATTAATTATTAAAATAGTTTATAATAAATTATTGAGGAAGGTTAACGCTTGCAGGATCATTGCCCAGCAGATGTTTTGAAAAATAATCTGCAAACAACCAGAAACAATATTCGTTGGTCCTGTAGCTGTGTGTCTGGCCAGGCAGAATAAAAATGTCGAACCGCTTGTTTGCTTTGATCAGAGCATCCGCCATCCTGTAGGTATTTGCCGGATGCACATTACTGTCCATATCCCCGGTAACCAGCAACAAGTGCCCTTTAAGGTTTGGAACCAGCTGCGTATTGGTTTCCACGTCATACCGGAACTTCGAAGTACCATCCTTTTCGTTAAGAATTTCTTTGATCCCGTTATATTTCTCGGTAAACAAATGATTGTAAATGGTATTGTCGTGGTTTCCTGAAGCAGAAATGGCAACTTTATAAAAATCGGGGTACTGGCATATGGCAGCGGCCGACATAAAGCCACCTCCCGAATGCCCGTAAATGCCAACCCGTTCCCGATCAATAAACCGGTGCCTGGTGGCGAGCTGTTCCACTGCATATTTTTTATCTGCCAGGCCATAATCCCTTAAGTTGCCATATCCATAATTGTGGTACCATTTAGAGCGTTGCGGGCTTCCACCCCTGTTTCCTAAAGTGAGCACGACAAAACCCAGCTGGGCCATGCGGTCCGTCCGGTCCATACTGGTAGAAAATGATTTATTTACAAATTCCGTATGCGGTCCGGGGTACACATATTCAATTACCGGATAGGTTTTGGTCGAATCGAAATCAAAAGGCTTATACATTACCCCATAAATGTCTGTCTGGCCATCATCCGCCTTTACTTTAAAAGGTTCCGGAAATTTATATCCCGCAGCAAATAAGCTACTGAGGTCTGCAGTTTCCAGACCTAGCACCAGCCGGCCATTACAGTCCCTCAGTTCCGATTTTGGCGCTGTATTTACCCTCGAGTAGCTGTCTACAAAATACTTCCTGGAATTGCTTATTTCAACATCATGGTCAAAATTGCCCTTATTTAATAGCGTAAGGCCCGTACCATCCAGCTTAATTTTATAAAAATGCCTGTAATAAGGGTCTTCACCCTGCTCACGACCGTTGGCATTAAAATAAAGTAAACGCTTCTTTTCGTCAACGCTGTAGCCATCATAGCTACAGTGCCATGGGCCGGAGGTGATCTGCTTTTTCATGTGGCCCTCATTATCGTATAAATAAAAGTGTGCCCAGCCGTCCCTTTCCGACAGGCAGATCATTTCTTTCCCTCCGCTAATCAGGATCGGATCGACTGCATCAACATAAGTGTTCATCTTCTCTTCGATCAGCACCTTCACTTTTTTGCTTTCCAGATTTACCGAACAAAACTGGTACTGTTGTAAATCCCTGCTTTGCCTGGAGAAATAAAGCTCGTCAGGATTCCCCGAAAGCCAGGTATCAGGCAACCGAAGCGTCTGGTTATGGAATTGCTTTACCGCTATGGTATCTGTTTTTTTGCCCGCAATAGTAAAAACCAGCAGTTCAGCTTCAGTAGCATCCACTTCACCCGGCATCTGGTAGGGGAAGCTGAGCAATGTTGGCCTTGGGCTTGATAGTGAATTAACCAACCATAGTGGCTTTAAATTTCTGTTGTCTTTCCTGATCAGCGCAAATTTTTTAGAATCGGGTGACCACAGGATTTTAGCCGGCTGCCGGTATATGCCAGGCTCCTTCGGCGGAAGCTCCGGATTACGCATTTCCGTACTTTTTCCATACGCATAACCTTCAGCCCCGTCCCCGGTTAACTGGTATTCAACAATTGAAGGGTTTGTTTCACTTGCAGAAGCCTTCAGGTAATTCTCCTTATCCATATAATAAAGATCGTTTCCCTTGGTATAAACAGCGTAGGCACTATCAGATGAAATGTTTAGCCAGCCTGGTCTGAAAAGCATTTTTCCTACCGGCTGCCTGGTCTGCTCATAAAGCCTGCCCGTGCTCCTGTTGTACTCCAGATGGTAAGTTTTTTTTGTACCTGTTCCTGCAACATCAAACTGAAAAACAGCCTCGTCCTTTGTAAATTTTGGGTTTATAGGCGGCAAGTGCTGATGGTCGTAAGGATCCTTCGTAATTGCCGTCAGCATGCCTGCCATTTTATGGTTGTCGAACAAATACGTTTTGGTCCTTCTGTCCGCGTCTACCAGATAGTAGTACACTCCTTTGGTAGTTTTATAAGTATACCAGAAGCAGTTACCCGATGCCAGCCAATGGGGCGTAACTTTGGTATCGAATACCATTTTATCGAGCCTGTCCGGCGAAAAGCGCTCGGCCAGGCTATAATTAGCTGCTGTTTTGGCCTGATCTTGTGCAAATACAGGCGGTCTGAAAAAAAGCACCGCGATAAAAATGAGGCCTATACCGGCATAGCGGTAGCATAAAATTTTCATATTTACCGGGGGTTCTGTGTATATCCTCCGTTTTGAATAGCTTCCAGCGGCAGCGGCCAGGTCCATTTCAAATCGCCGGGTTTCAGTTCAAAACGCTCTCCGTTTAAAACACGCAGTAAAGTAGTAGCGTATTTCGGTTCCTTGTTCAGGCGGCGAAGGTCTGCCCAGCGGGTGCCCCGCATCACCAGTTCCTTTCTGCGCTCGGCCAGTACCCAGCGCATCACCTGCTCATTGTCATTACTTTCCAGTTTTACATATGTCGCCGCGGTAAAACGTGCTTTTCGGAGGAGATTCAGGTCATCCAATGCACCCTGTGTATTCTGGTTCCTGGCTCTCGATTCTGCCCGGTTCAGGTACACTTCATCCGTTGCCAGACCGCCAAAATAATTGCTAGGTAAGTTTCCTTTGTAGCTGCCCTTAAACACCGAATTCACAATTACCGTGGTATCAGAAAATAATGCTTTTAACCGTATATCGCCTTTTTCATAGCTCCGCAATAGCGTAGTATCAGCATGATACCAGTTGAAA
>CBFGNP010000390.1:0-4926 GCA_965650095.1 uncultured Pedobacter sp.
CATTAATTAAAAAATCGGGTTCTTAAAACCTATAGTGGTTTATTAGGAGTGTTAGGATGCTGTTCAACAGTATCATCAGTACCATCTTTCCCGTCTTTAAATTCTTTTATTCCTTTTCCAAGGCCACGCATTAATTCGGGAATTTTTTTACCTCCAAAAAGCAGTAATACAATTACAACTATGATGGCAATCTCTCCGCCGCCTAATCCAAATGCTAATATTGTTGTGTCAAACATGATATTTTAGTTAAAGTTTAGTTTTATCTGCTTCTATTTTTGTGTGCTCGTTATGATCTGCATGTTTAACGTCCGCAACGGGCTCCACCTGTTCCGCATTTCCACTGGTGCTGTGATCAGTTCCTGTTTCATTGCCGCCATCATTTGTTGCCGACCAATTTGAATCTTCTGTATGAGCCGCCTGCCCATCTGAATAATCGTAGGCGTGGTGTCTGCTGTTATCCGTATCGTTGATAGCGGATTTAAACTCATTAATTTCATCCGTAATACCTACGGCGTTAATGTTTCTGTGAATTTCACGCTTAACACCTTCAGAGGCGTCCTTAAAATCTCTCAAACCTTTTCCAAGTCCCCGCGCCAGTTCAGGCAATTTTTTACCTCCAAATAACAAAAGTACCACGGCGAGAATAAGCATAATCTCACCACTGCCCATATTAAAGATTTCCACTAACGTGCCTGTATACATCTTAATCCTTATTTTTACTTCTTTACAACAAATATAATCATTTAATCGCAATAGTTTATTTAGCTATCCAGGATGCAGGATTTTGTGCTACAGCTCCCCTGTAAATCTGGAATTGCAGTTCGGGCATATCTCCTGAGGAAGCTACGGTTCCTATAGTTTGTTTTGTGGTGACATTATCACCTGCGCTTACACTCACCGTCCTCAGGTTCTGATATACCGTGAAGAACTGACCGTGCTTGATGAGCACATAATATCGGCCCAATGCATTGCCTACTTTACTTACTTTACCATTAAAGACGGCCCTTACCGCAGCACCTTCTGCTGTTTGAATGGTTACACCGGCATTGTTGTAACTTGCCTGCCCTTCCTTATGCCTGCCGAAAGTCTCCGTAATTGAGCCAGCGGATACCGGCCATGGCAAGGACCCGCGGTTACTTTCAAAGGCGGTCGAAAGTCGTGCCGCTTCCGGAGTGGCCGCAAGGTAGCCACTGCTGTTTGCTTTGGGTTTTGCCACAGGAGCTGCGGCAGCAGGGGCAGGCTTATTTTCCGCTTTAGCCTTTGCAGCGGCAGCTTTTGCTGCAGCAGCGGCTTTTGCCGCAGCTACTCTTGCGGCCTCTTCCGCACGCCTCCGCTCCAGTTCAATTTCACGCACAATTGCTGCACGGATACTTCTGTCCAGCTGTGCCTGTTTTCTTTTACGTGTTGCGATATCCTGCCTATATTTCTTTTCCTGCTTACTATACTTGTTTAATACCGCTGCCTGCTTGTTTTTGTTCTTGCCAAGCTTATCCTTTTCGTTCTCCTGCTCATGCAAAAGACTACTTTTCTCTTTTAGGTTTTTATCTAAAATAACAATCTTATAGTTCAGATCTTTCTGTGTTCCCTGGATATATCCAGCTTGCTTTTTCCGATATTGCCCAAATTGTTGTAAGTACTTAATCCGCTTATAGGCCTGGTTAAAATCTTTTGCCGCAAAAATGAACATCATTTTATCATAGGCATTTTTATTACGCTGTGCAAATCTGATCATAGCTGCATATTCCTTTTTCAGCTGGCCCAGCTGCCCTTTCAGGTTGATCACCGTATTGGTATTTTCATGGATCTGGTTATCCAGGTTTTTAATCTCAGAATTAATAACCTCGATCTTATTCTGCATTAAGCTAATCTTTTTATTTAAGGCTCTGATCTGGCTTAACGTTAACTTTTTGTTATTCGCAGTTTTATTCAGATTTCGCTGCAATAACTCAATCTCCCGTTGTATGGCGGCCTTTTTTCTTTTAAGTTCGGAGCTGCTCTGGGCTAATGCAACTGATGCGGATAGGATAAATATTAGAAAAAAAAGAAATTTGCTTAGCTTCATTCGGTCAAAAGTATAAAAAAAATCAGTTTATTACTTCATACCTCCCAGGAACAGTAAACGGAAAATCGAGCGGAACATTGCGCTGTGCTCCCGAATACTCCAGTTCAATATTGACTATTTTGACTCCAGTCATTGAATTTATAGTTAGCCCATTAGGAAATAAAGCCCCATCCAGGTCATGATAAGCGCCGCGATACAAAACCTTTAAGCTTTGCGCTGCAGTTACGTCATTGATATTGGTTTCGCTTACCTTCATCATCCCATCAAAAAGCACTTTATACGCAAGCGTTGCAGTTTTGCCATGCAATAACCATAAGCCATTGGCTTGTTCAATTTCTGCCTCATCATTCAAAAAATCTGTGATTGTATTACCTGATAAAATAGATTCGAGCCAGTTAAAGCTCACCTTCCTGCTGGTAAACTTATGAATGTAACTGAAAGGCTGCTTTAAATATACGTTCTGAAAATTGTTCCTTACCTTAATGCTGTCCGGCGTAATCAAAGCCCTGGCGATCTCGATACCTGCAAGCGCTGTAATGCTTACCCAGATCCGCCGGCCTCTTTCCATCCTGATATTCATCGTTGCATTATTCTTACTTCCGCCGATGTCCAATTTAGCTTTAGCCTTAACGGCCAGCGTATTAAAAGACATATCCTTAGATTTTAACAGCTGAATGTTCTCTGCCTTTTTTAGGCTAAGTTCGCTTACTTCGGGTGGCCGTGCTACCGACAGCGTTTTCCTGGCCTTACAAGCCAGCAAGGTGACCGAAAGAAAAAGTGTCCACAGTACATTATTCCAAATATTTGCGCTCATTGATCTTTTTATTTAATTTCTCTGATGTGTTACCGGCTGCTTTGGCTTTCTTCCATTGGACCAATGCCAGCGCCACATCGCCTTTTAAAAATAAAATATCTCCATATAATTCCAGGTAAACACCATTCTCAGCATCCAGCTCAAGCGCAGACTTAACATGCTGCAAAGCCAAATCATTTTGGTGCTCCTGTTGCAGGGCCGAAGCCATAAAATAATATAGAATTGCCTGATTAGGGTAAATCGACAGCGCCTCATTGGCTGTTTTTATTGCGTCTTTATATCGCTTCAAAAGCAATTGTATATTCAATGCCTGTTCCCAGGCCTTATATGGCTTATCCTCGCTTTCCAAAATAACTTTGAACTGTTCGAGCGCTCCGTTCAGATCGCCTTTTTTATAGAGGCTTTCCGCAAGCAGCATCTTTTGCTCATCAACCGTTGGCTCAGCCAAGGGCTTTCCGGCATCCTTCCTGTTAGCCTGCTCGGGAACTATGTTTTCCTGTTCGCCCAGCGCTACCCGCCTTCTGGCCCTCGCCAGCTCTTCAGATAATCCGAATTTCTTCTCCAGTTCATCGTAGCCCTTCATCGCCTCGGCAGTTTTACCTGCCAGCAAAAAAGCATTAGACCTATCGAAATAAAACGCTATTTTCTCGGGGGAAAGCCTGATCAGCTGGTTTAGAACCCGGGCCATGCCATCCATATCGCCCTTCCGCTTATACAGCTCGGCCATCATTATCCAGTACCAGATATTATTTGCCTCCAATGTGGTAGCCTTTTTTATGGCTACTTCGGCTTCATAAAGATTATTCTGACGGTAATTGACTACTGCAATTTCATAAAGTACCGCAGCATTATTTGGATCAAGGGCGAGTATTTTGTTAAAATTATCGTTCGCCTTGCTGTAATCCTCGCTTAGCTTATCGCGCAGCCCGGCAAAATAAAGCGTTTTTATAAAGTTGCTGTCTACCCCAGGCGCCACAGGCTGCTGTGCAAACAATCCTGGAACATAGCCCAGCATGACCAATAAAAACGACCCGATCTTCATATCTATTTACCTGTATGTCCGTAACCACCTGCGCCGCGGACCGTATCACTTAGTTCTTCAACCTCATTCCATGCGACAGTTTCATGCTTTGCAATGACCATTTGTGCAATTCTGTCGCCATTGTTTACCACAAAGTCAGTATCCGACAGGTTTACCAGCAACACTTTAATCTCTCCCCGGTAATCCGCATCAATGGTACCTGGGGCATTTACAATACTGATGCCATGTTTATAGGCCAGCCCACTACGCGGACGGATCTGCGCCTCATAACCTATCGGAAGCTCAATGTATAAACCAGTTGGAATCAAAATACGCTGTAAAGGTTTAATCGTAATTTCTGTTTCTATAAAAGCACGCACGTCCATGCCCGCTGCATGTGCAGTTTCATAGTGCGGCATCTGGTGCCCGGAATTGTTAATGATATTAATGTTCATCTATTTACTTATTGTTTTTTCAGTAGTGTCTATGTCTAATTGTCGCCAAGTTGCCTTCGGCGGTTCATTCAATGTGTTTATTTTTTTGTCTTCATGAGCTCGCAGGGCTCGGTTTAATTGTCAGATGCGGCCTTTAATTTTAATCATTGCCGGGTTTTCAATATAAGTTTCAACTGATCTTTCTCAAAATAAATCACTCCGGCTAAAAAGGCAAGCAGCAGCACATTACCAATATAAATATTCCTTTTAAATACCCAAAAGGAAAGCACTACCAGCATGGCCGAAACCAGCAGATAAGCTATCATCCTTTTCAAATCATAAGGTATCGGGTAATGTTTTTGCCCCAAAATATATGAAATCAGCATCATGACAAAATAAGCCAGCATAGAAACCCATGCTGAGCCCATATATCCATATTTTGGTACCAGCACAATATTCAAAACTATAGTAGTTATTGCGCCAACAACGGAAATATACAAGCCAAATTTTGTTTGATCAGATAATTTATACCAGATGGAAAGGTTCACATATATTCCAAGAAAAACATACCCAAGCAGTAAAAAAGGCACAGCAT
>CBFGNP010000391.1:0-4920 GCA_965650095.1 uncultured Pedobacter sp.
ATGGCAAACGAAACCGTCTGTGCCATCGGGCTGAACATCTTTCCTTCAATGCCGGCCAGCGATATGAGGGGAAGGTAAACAATCAGGATAATGATCTCTCCAAAGGTTGCGCTGGCCCGGATTTTAGAGGAGGCCTTAAACACCTCCTCATCCATCTGTTCCTGGTTTAATTTTGGGGTATCCCTAAACAACTTGCTGTCGGTAAGGCGGAATATAATGGCCTCGACAATAATTACTGCGCCGTCTACAATTAAACCAAAATCTATGGCTCCCAGGCTCATCAGGTTGCCCGACACCCCAAACAGACGCATCATGGCAAAAGCAAACAACATAGACAAAGGGATCACCGAAGCGACAATTAAACCCGCCCTCCAGTTTCCAAGCAGAAGGAGTAGTACTAGAATCACGATCAGCGCGCCTTCAATCAGGTTTTTCTGAACCGTACTGATAGAACGGCCAACCAATTCTGTACGGTCAATAAAAGGTTCAATAACCACACCTTCAGGCAATGTTTTCTGAATTTGTATGATCCTTTCTTTTACATTTTCTATAACCTGGTTAAAGTTTTCGCCCTTCAGCATCAGGGTGATCCCGGCGACCACTTCACCGGTACCATTCCTGGTTACAGCGCCATATCTTGTTGCGGCACCATATTGCACAATGCCGATATCCCTGATCAGTACAGGCACACCACCAACATTTTTTACCGCAATTTTTTCTATGTCGTCCAGCGATCTGACCTGGCCAATTCCCCGGATGGTATAGGCATTGCTTTGCTGCTCTATGTATGAACCTCCCGTGTTTTCGTTGTTGTTTTGCAGTGCGGCATAGATCTGGGAAATGGTAACGTTATTGGCATTTAGCTTTTCATTGTCCAGCGCAATTTCGTATTGTTTTACGTAACCGCCCCAGCCGCTTACTTCAGCTACACCTTTTGTTCCCGCAAGCTGGGTTTTCACCACCCAATCCTGTAAAGTCCTGAGGTCGGTAGCCGTATATTTATCTTCATATCCTTTTTTGGTATGTAATACATACTGATATATTTCGCCAAGACCGGTCGTAATGGGTGCAAGTACAGGTTCAGCGAGGTTGTCCGGAATCATACTTTCGGCTTCTTTCAGCTGTGCGGCAACCTGCTGTCTTGCCCAGTAAATGTCGGTTTTGTCTTCGAAGACTATAGTGATCACCGCTATTCCGGAACGAGAAATAGAACGTTTCTCGATCACATTTGGAATGTTGGCCATAGCCCGTTCAATGGGGGCTGTAATAAATTGCTCAACTTCCTGCGCCCCGAGACTGGGTGCCTGCGAGATGATCTGCACCTGGTTGTTGGTGATGTCGGGCACTGCATCGATGGGCAATCTGGTTAAAGAATAAATTCCCCAGACAATTAAGACAAGGGTCATTATAGCAATTGTCGGTTTATTCTTTATAGAGAATAAAATAATTTTATTAAACATATCAGGAGGTTAGCTTAGCGCATTTCATGGCAGGCTTGCCATAACGTGCATCGGTTAATAGCATTCAATTCTGTCCGGCAGACTGATATTAATTCAGCATGACGAATGCAACGAAATGATTAAACCAATTGAGGAGGTTGCCAGATATCGCCAGGGAACAAGATCACTCTGCGGGCAACATAATCTGGAAATTCGTCATTTTGTTTAGTGATCTCAAGTACAGGGGCTTTAGTGATTGCCGGAGATGCCACAAAGGCGTGGTAAGTGCTTGCATGAAAGAAAGGAGAGCAGGCATGCGCGTTTCGCTGTGTCTCTGTGTGATCGTCTGAATTGGTAGCACACACATCATCATGCCTTGAAAGAAGATTGGCTTCATCACCACAACATGGCCATGCAGACAAGGCCATAATATAAATGGAGAATAAGAAAGCCAGATACTTCATAGTGCAAACTTAAACGTTTTTTTTTAAACCAGCATAAAATGACCTTGCGCTATTTTTTTAACGCCTATGGCAAAA
This sequence comes from uncultured Pedobacter sp., assembly GCA_965650095.1. Lineage (GTDB taxonomy): Bacteria > Bacteroidota > Bacteroidia > Sphingobacteriales > Sphingobacteriaceae > Pedobacter. The sequence continues at coordinate 1,979 of CBFGNP010000391.1, forward strand.
GCAGCTGTGTAATGATGCTGCTAGTGCTACTGATCACTGGCAATGTAAGTGGGATCTTCCAGAACATTTACATCGATCAGGGCAGCGTTACCTATATAAGGTGCTATTTGTCATCTTGAACTTCTTCCGAAATAAGACCGCGTCTGATCTGCAATAATGATTATTAAATCTTTGCTTGAGTATTACTGGGGCCTTACCAGGGCGTCTGTAGGGCTGTGGCCCTAGAAAGGCCCTAGTAACCCCCTAGTAACGCCCTAGCAAGGCCCTGTTAATTATTGAACCAAACAAGCAAGAGACAGTAGGGTGTTTTACACCTGTCACTTTACAAAAATTGAATGTTGAAACGGATTAATGTCGATCTCTATTTTGCCTCGAGCAAGTGCAAGAGCCGTTTGAGCTGATGAATTTCTTCCTGCATATGGCTAACCTTGTTCAGTAAATGCCTGATGGCATCGATACCTTCTATATTGATCTGCAGATCGTAATGAAAGTGGATATACCTGTCTATTTCCTGAAGCTGTTCTATATGAATGAATTTTTCATCATTGATGCTGGTCAGCATAATCAAGCCAGACTCTTCCAGCGAATTGATAAAAGAAGGCTCAATATCATAGTTTATACAGTATTCTGTTATTGCGATTAAATCTTTCTCCATGATCCTGGTTTTAAGCAAGGTTTTGCAATTCATTAAACAGTTGTCTTTGTTTATCAGTAAGATCCGTTGGGATCTTTATCGTGTAAGTGACGAATAGATTACCGAAATGACTGTCCTTCTTGTAGACCGGAAAGCCTTTGTTTTTTAACCTTACCTTAGTTCCGTTCTGTGTACCTGGGGCAACTTTTAGTTTTACTTTTCCATCAAGGAGGTCGACCGTAACCTCCCCGCCCAATACAGCGGTATAAAGATCAATCTCCTTACTGATATAAATATCGTCATTAAGCCGTTTAAAAACCGGGTGTTCTGTAATGCTAAAAGTGATATACAGATCGCCGGCCGGCCCGCCATTCTCACCCGGTCCGCCTTGTCCGCTTAATTTAATCACCTGTCCGTCGGCTATCCCTCCAGGAATGGTAATTCGGAGATTCTTTCCGTTCACCGTCAGCGTCTGCTTATGGGTATGGTAAGCATCCAGCAGATTGATTTTTAATTCCGCCTGATAATCCTGCCCTTTATATTTTACCTGGCTACGGCCGCCTCTGCCTCCGGCACGGCCGAACATGGATTCGAAAAAATCTGAAAAATCACCGCCTCCAAAGTCATCCGAAGTATAGGTACGGGAAGAACCGCTGCCAAAGGGATTGCCGGCACCCTGGTATGCGCGTTGTCCGCCCTGCGATTGTTTAGCTTTCTCAAACTGTTCCGCATTCTGCCAGTGTTCCCCATACTCATCATATTTTTTACGCTTTTCCGGGTCGCTCAATACCTCATTCGCTTCATTAATCTGCTGAAACTGGTTATTCGCTTCCTTGTCGTTAGGATTAAGATCAGGATGATATTTCCTGGCCAGCTTCCGGTAGGCTTTTTTAATATCATCTTCTGATGCAGACTTGGAAATTCCCAGAATTTTATAGTAATCGATGAATGCCATAGGAGTTAAATAAAAATTTCAATAAGTACCAATATTAAGTATGTTTTTTAAATAATAATAATAAATTTGAAAAAGGTACCTGCGTGTTTACGTACACATTTTAACCGCTTTACATAATTTACCATTCTTGTCAATAATTTAATATTACAGTCTATATAGCGGGATTGTTTTGCTCTGGTGGGTATTAATGATAAAATAGAATCAAACTGAATATATAATACACAAACCATATATATGAAACCTAACCAACCAAGCTCAAGAAGAGAATTTATTAAGAAAACTGCGGTAGGGCTGGCCGCATTTACCATTGTGCCCCGATATGTCTTAGGCGGACAAGGATTTATTGCGCCAAGCGACAAGTTAACCAAAGCAGTAATCGGTGTAGGCGGAATGGGTCGTAACCATTTTCCTTATGACGGAACCCAGGTCGTTGCCATCTGCGATGTCGATAAAAGGCATATCGCCAAATCGTTACCTATGCTTGATAAAGGCGTGAAAACCTTTAGCGACTACAGGGAAATGATTAGACTTCCCGAAGTGGACATTGTACACATTGCCACACCGCCACACTGGCACGGGATTATGGCCGTGGATGCGGCCAATGCAGGCAAGGACATCTGGTGTGAAAAACCTATGACCCACACCATTGGTGAAGGAAAGAGGGTGATGGAAGCGGTTCAACAAAACGGCAGAATATTCAGGTTAAATACCTGGTTTCGCTTTAAAGATACTTTTTATGGTTTGGGAACTACCGTGAAGCCGGTTAAAAAATTGGTCGATAGTGGTTTACTGGGTTGGCCTTTAAAGGTGACCGTAAGCAGGCATACAGGTTATGACTGGAAGTTTTTCTGGGTTGGAAAAGATAATCTGGTTCCTGAACCGGTTCCCGCCGAACTGGATTATAATGCCTGGCTTGGCCCTGCGCCTTATAAACCTTACAACAAACATCGTGTTCACCAGACCTTTCGTGGATACTGGGACTATGATGGCGGTGGACTAAGTGATATGGGGCAACATTACCTCGATCCGGTTCAGTATTTTTTAGGTAAAGATGATACCAACCCGATAAGCGTTGAAATTGACGCCCCACAACAGCATACAGACGCCGTAGGGACCTGGAGAAGAATTACGTATACCTATGCAGATGGCTGTCAGATTATTTTAGATGGTGAGGCGAAGGATGCCAATGTGCCTTATATTGAAGGGCCAAAAGGCAAGTTGTATCCTGGTTTTAAATCAGATATCCCTGATCTGGAACGCAAGCTGGCTGCTTTTCCAGATCCTGCACCGCAGATGACCAATTTCTCTGAGGCGGTGAGGACCAGGCAACAATTTGCTTTGAACGAACAGAAC
>CBFGNP010000392.1:0-4917 GCA_965650095.1 uncultured Pedobacter sp.
CAAGGGCTGTCATTTTCTCAATCAGCTCAGTGGTATTCGGATTGGCGTAGCGACTGTACACATTTCCTTCCTTTTCGTTCGCAAAAAGCGCACGCATATCTTCCGCATCATCAAACTTGTAACTTGATGTTAAATACAAGGGCACTGAGTGCTCTTTAAACTGTGTTCTTTCGGCTTGTAGACGTATGGCCAGGGTTTCAAAATTCTCTTCTTGCATTTTAATTTATTGATGGATGGTATAGGTAAAATTTAAGGTAGCGGAGCGGCCCAAAATATTGGATACTGAACAATATTTGTCGAAGGTTAAGGCCAGTGCACGTTCTACCTTCTGCGCATTTAATGCCCCATAAAGGTCAAAATGAATATCAATCACGTCAAATATCGGTGGCATTTCTTCTTCCTTCCTGCTCGCTTTAATCGCTATTTTCACATCGTTTAACGGCTCCTTTTGCTTTGTCAGCACATTCACCATATCAATCCCGCTGCAGCCACCCAAACCGATGAGCAACATTTCCATTGGTCTGAAACCTTTGTTCTCCCCGCCGATTGCAGGCTTGGCATCGAGTTCAACAGTAAAACCACTGGAATTCTCTGCCTCAAAATTGAATTTACCGCTTTTACGTACTAAATTAATCTCCATGTTCGTATTTATTGTTTTTAATTGCCATAACACCTGTCCGTCACAGGTTCACAGCTGGCTACACATTATAAAAGACTTTATTACTGGTTTCCAGTTCCGGCAAGCTAACCGGCCGATCAAAAATGGCAAAAACACTTGAACCGCTGCCACTCATTAAAGAGCATATCGCGCCCATCTGGTAAAGCTTTGATTTGATCTGCTCAATTTCCGGATATTTTAAAAAAACTGAAGCCTCAAAATCATTTTTCAGACCAGATCTCCATTCTTTCACAGGCAAATGTATTAAATCTTTTACCGATCTACGAGGAACGACAGGCTTTATTCCGGCATAAGCATCTGCTGTAGACACATGAATGGGCGGTTTCACCAGAACAACATAATAATTTGACAAATCTATTGCTATTGAACTGAACTGATCGCCTTTACCGAAAGCAAAAGCCGGCTTGTTTTCTATAAAAAAAGCGCAGTCGGCCCCCAAAGGCCGTACATAATCCTGCATGGCTACTACGGACAAACCGAGCCGGAATTTATCATTCAGCAGCTTAACCAGATGCGCAGCATCAGAGGACCCTCCCCCAAGTCCGGCACCGACAGGGATATTTTTAAGCAGCGTGATCTGTTGTGGTGGAAAACCGAAATCCTTTTGCAAGGCATTAAACGCCTGCAGACAAATGTTATCTTTAACCTTCCCGGGCACGTCGACCCCCTTTACCAGACAAACCGTTTTGTCTGCATCAGTCAGCTCAACGACATCATTCAGCTTTACAGGATAAAATACTGTTTCGATATTGTGATAACCATCGGCTCTTTTTTCAATGATGTTCAAACCAAGATTAATCTTGGCGTTGGCAAAAGCAAGCATGTATTTATGTTTAACGTTTGAATGGCAAACTTAGTAAAAAATGCAATCATGATTCTCCCGGCGTTAAGAATTGCGGATGACGAGTTCGGGAACGGCTAAGCGTAACTTCCGATTTAATCTAAAAAACCTATATATTATATCTGTCCCCCTAGTAGATCTATTTGACAAGGTACCACTTCTACCATCCAAGTCAAAATTATTTAATGCCTCGCGTAATGCGCAGGACCACTTCCAAACCATTCAGATATTATGTACTTTTGCATACAGGTTGTACCCTGTTAAACAATTATGAAGCAATATCTAGACTTAATGCAGCATGTGCTGGATCATGGCACGCAAAAACACGACCGCACAGGAACCGGCACCATCAGCGTATTTGGCTATCAGATGCGTTTTAACCTCCAGGACGGCTTCCCTATGGTGACCACTAAGAAACTGCATTTAAAATCCATCATACACGAACTGATCTGGTTTTTAAGCGGCGATACCAATATCAAATATTTAAAAGATAATGGCGTAAAGATCTGGGACGAATGGGCGGATGAAAACGGCGACCTGGGGCCGGTCTATGGCTCGCAGTGGCGGTCATGGCCGAAGCCGGATGGCGGCCATATCGATCAGATCGCGCAGATCGTAAACACCATTAAGAACAATCCCGACTCAAGGAGGATCATTGTATCGGCCTGGAACGTGGCTGAAGTTGAAAACATGGCCCTTCCACCTTGTCATGCCTTCTTTCAGTTCTATGTGGCCGATGGCAAACTAAGCTGCCAGCTGTACCAGCGTAGTGCGGATATATTTTTGGGTGTTCCATTTAATATTGCTTCCTATGCTTTACTGACTATGATGGTTGCCCAGGTATGCGACCTCGCTTACGGCGATTTTATTCACACCCTCGGCGATGCACATTTGTACAACAACCACATTGAACAGGCAAAACTACAGTTGAGCCGCGAACCGAGGAAATTACCGTTAATGCAAATCAACCCTGAAATAAAAGACCTCCTTCATTTCAAATACGAGGATTTCACCTTATCGGACTATGATGCACACCCGCACATTAAAGGAGCAGTGGCCGTATGATCATATCTGTAGTAGTAGCCAGTGCGGAAAATAACGCCATCGGTAAAGACAATCAGCTGTTGTGGCATTTGCCCGCCGATTTAAAGCATTTTAAACAAATTACTACCGGCCATACCATTATCATGGGCCGCAAAACATACGATTCTATTGGTAGGCCTTTACCAAACAGACGCAATATTGTCATCACCAGGTCCCAGGGCTTACAAATACCAGGAGCTGAAGTTAGGGGAAACATGGAGGATGCGCTTGCACTTTGCACAGGAGAAGAAGAAGTTTTCATTATAGGCGGCGCTGAACTCTATAAATCGACCATGGATATGGTGGACCGGATCTACCTGACCAGGGTACATGAGCATTACGAAGCGGATGCCTTTTTTCCCGAAATTGATCGTAGCCGCTGGGAAGAAACCAATGTTGAGAAACATCTTCCCGACGAAAAAAATAGCGTAGCTTACACTTTTTCGACACTCTCTCGTAAATAGTTGAGCCCTATAATAAAAAATCAATAAGGTGGCCTATTAATTAAAAAAATAATTAGATTTGCCGACTTGTTAAAAAAATATATAGCATATATAGACTAATAATTACAACAAATGCAGGGTAAAGGTTTTATTAAATTTATGGCAATACTTTTAGGTATTGTCTGTGTGTATTCTCTCTCATTCAACTTTGTCACCTCGAAAGTTGAATCAGACGCAAAAGCTTATGCGAAAGGAGACGTAGAAAAGGAAAAAGCTTATTTAGATTCAATGGCCACCGTGCCGGTTTATCCGCTTTTTGGTTTTAATTATCAGTTTTGTAAAGCAAAAGAAATTAACCTGGGTTTAGACCTTAAAGGTGGTATGAACGTAACGATGGAAATATCGTTAGGTGAACTCGTTAAATCATTGGCCGCAAATACAGACGATCCAAATTTTAATAAGGCTTTGGCAACGGCACAGCAACAGCTTAATGCGGGTGGCAAGGATTTTATCAATTTGTTTGTAAACGAATATGAGAAGCTGGAGCCAAACAAGCAACTGGCAGATTTCTTCTCTAACCAGGACAATGCTAAATTGTTAAAACCGAATGCGAGTAATGCTGAAGTAAAAAGCTTCTTATCCAAAGAAGCGACTAGTGCGATCGACCGCTCCTTCATCATCATCAGAAGCCGGATTGATGGTTTCGGTGTAGTGAGCCCAAACATGCAAAAACAGGAAGGTACCAACCGCATCCTGATCGAGATGCCGGGTGTGCAGGACAAAGAGCGTGTTCATAAATTATTACAAGGCTCGGCCGAATTACAATTCTGGCAGGTATATCAGAATGAGGAAGTTTATCCTGTTCTGGAAAACATCAACAAAACACTTGCGGCAACTTTAAAAACTACGTCAAAAGATACAGCCTCAATTGCAGGTACGGCAAAGGACAGTACCGCTAAAAGCGGAAGTAAACTTGCAGGCCTGGCTAAAACTACGGATGCTAAAGATTCAACCAGCTTAAAAACCCAGGAGCTTAGTAAATCCAATCCTTTATTCGCCGTATTGAACATCCCTACTTACCAGGGCGAAAACGGGCAGCCTGCATTACGTCCGGGACCAGTTGTAGGCTGGGTGGCTCAAAAAGATACAGCTAAAGTAAACGCATTCCTGAAAAGACCGGAGATCGCATCTATCGTTCCTCAGAATTACAGATTCCTGTGGAGTGCTAAGCCTGCAGACCTTGGTGCACAGACATCAAGCAAGATCTTTGAACTTTATGCCATAAAAATTAGTTCTTTAGATGGTAAACCAGATCTGGGTGGCGAAGCGATCAGTGATGCCCGTGCCGATTTCGATCAGAAAGGAAGTCCGGAAGTAACCATGTATATGACTGGTGATGGTGCAGCCAAATGGAAAAAGATCACTGCCGAAGCGTCTGCAGACCCTAACAATAAAAAATCTATTGCTATAGTTTTAGATAACACGGTTTACTCTGCTCCTACCGTACAGAATGAGATCCCGAATGGTATTTCTTCTATCACTGGTAACTTTACACAAAACGACACTCAGGATTTAGCTAATATCCTAAAGGCTGGTAAACTACCTGCCCCTGCCAGGATTGTTGGTGAATTTGTGGTTGGTCCATCTTTGGGTGAAGCCGCTATCCACAATGGTTTACTTTCCTTCGTGCTTGCTTTTGTAGTGATCCTGATCTTCATGGCCCTCTATTATAACAAAGCGGGCTGGGTTGCAAACCTTGCCCTGGTGATCAACTTATTCTTTATTATGGGAATATTGGTGTCATTGGGCGCAGTACTGACTTTACCTGGTATCGCCGGTATTGTATTGGTGATTGGTTTATCCGTAGATGC
>CBFGNP010000393.1:0-4913 GCA_965650095.1 uncultured Pedobacter sp.
AAGCCTGATTTTCCGAGTAGAAAGTTCATCTGATCGGGATGGACCTGCGCAAGGGTATGGATCTTTTTAATGCCCATATCGCTCAGTTTGACAAAGGTTTTTTCGCCTAGTCCTGGAATTTTCCGGATCGATAAGGGATTTAGAAACGGTCTTACTTCCAGTTGGCTCACCTTACGTTCGCCGTTCGGCTTACATTCGTTAGTGGCCATTTTGGAAACGGTTTTATTTACGGAGAGACCAAAGGAGATCGGCAGACCTGTTTCTTTGATGACCAGTTCCCTGAGTTCATGAGCGTACTTCTGAGTGCTGTGGAAGCGATCCATGCCCGTCATATCAATATAGTGCTCGTCGATACTGGCTTTCTCGATTAGTGGCACACGTACTTTCAAAATATCTGTGATTTCATGTGAAGCTTTGGAATATTCATCCATATTGCCCCTGATGAAGACGGCATGCGGGCAGAGCATCCTCGCCATCCGCGATGACATGGCGGAGTGGACGCCGAATTTACGCGCCTCATAACTACAGGAAGCCACAACGCCCCTGTCGGAAGTTCCTCCTATGATGACAGGCTTACCGATCAGGGATGAGTCTTTTTTTACCTCCACGGATACAAAAAAGGCATCCTGATCCATATGTACGATCTGCTTTTCTGTCGACATGATTACAAATTTAACTATTGCAAAGCTAGGCTAAAGAAATGTGCAAATCAAACAAAATGCTAATTATTTTAGCAAAATACAGGCAGATCCGATCGTAAGCATTTTTGTACCGAGGCCGTAACACCGCCCCGGTAGCTGGATTTATGCGGTTAGGGTATTTGTCTTGAATTTGTCGCGGTACATTTTAAGCTGCGCTTTCAGGATCTGCCGCGCCATATGAATGCGGGTCTTCACTGTTCCGATCGGAATACGCAGTTCCTCAGCAATCTCGTGGTATTTGTAGCCCTCAAAATATCTCAAAAATGGTTTCGAGTAATCAGGTTGTAGCCTATCCAGCGCTTTATGGATGTCTTCCATGATGAATTTGTTTTCACCCTCGTTCGTCGTGGCACTGCTCCGCAGCTGGTAAGAAGACAAATCCTCTGAAGTCTCCATGATCGCATTTCTTTTGCTGCCCTTCCGGTAATCATTGATAAACGTATTCCTCATGATCGTGTAGAGCCAGCCCCTGAGATTGGTGCCCTGTTTGTACAAATTGTGATAGCGGATTGCTTTAATGATGGTATCTTGTACCAGATCATTGGCGTCTTCAATATCATTAGTAAATTTCAGAGCGAAGCTCTCCAGACAAGACCGGTGGCTGCAAATCTCGTTGCTTAAAGTGATGTTTTCCATAGGTAGATGTTTTTTTTTAAATAGGTACCCATAGCTTACAATTCCTGTACCAAACTCCTGTAAAATTGACCGGCAATAATTTAATATTATGGTAATATCCTGCTTTATGGCCTCTGTACAGCCGAATTCATCAGCACTCCCCTGAACAATAGATAAAAAAAAATAAAGCCGGCTAAAAACTGGCACAATTGGTGCTTAAAAGGCAATTGTCCTTTTTATATCTATCTGTTTCAGAAAGTGTTCATCATGAGAAACGACTAAAAGCGTCCCCTGGTATTCCTGAATGGCGGTGCTGAGCATTTCTATATTTTCGATATCCAGGTTATTCGTAGGTTCGTCCAGTACGATGATATCGGGAGTCCATACATTTATCGTCAGACAACAAAGCATCAGTCTCATTTTCTCTCCACCACTAAGCGCAGTGCAAGGCCTATCCCAAAATTCTTTAGTAAACAGGAACCTATTCAGTCGGATCTTGATTTCATGTTCCTGCAAGATTCCTGAATTGGCCTGCTGGGCCTGTTCGTAAATGCTGATCCGATTATCGATCAAGGAGTAATCCTGGTCAATATAAATTGCATTTATGGCTGCTGCCCGTGTCAGTATCCCTGTCTGCGGTACCAGCTGCCCTAAAATCAGCTTAATTAATGTGGTCTTACCGGAGCCGTTTGCCCCTTTAAGCGCAATCCGCTCAGCAACAGCGATCCGAAAGGTTAGGGGCTTTTCCCAAAGCATCTGGCTATGGTATGCAAAATTGATGTCTTCCGCTCTAACCAATATCTTGCCCCGATGAGACGCAGAATTGTCGAAACCTATCTTCATCTTGTCTGCACCAGGTCGCTCTTTACGTAACTGTACCAATCCCTCCGAGATCTCGGTCACTTTTCCTGCATGCACGTCTTTTATCCGCGAGGTGCTCTTCTCCGCGTTATTTCTGAGTGTATTCATAGAAATCCGGGAAAGGCCAGCCTTTTCCTGTTTTTTCTTTCCTCGTGCATCCAGTTTATGCTGTCGCTCCAGCGATGCTTTTTCTACAGTTTTCGCCTTACGAAGTGCCTTTTCCTGTCCCTTTAACTGCTGATTCAAAGCTTCACGTTCAATTTCTTTTTGTTGCACATAGGCATCATAATGGCCACCATAAACTTTTATGCCATTTTTACTCAGCTCACAGATCGTATCGGGTAAATTGAGTAAGGTCCTGTCGTGGCTGATGATTACTAAAGTATTTAACGTGGTGATGATGTAATCATAAAGAATATTTCTTCCCTCCGTATCCAGATGATTGCTGGGTTCATCCAGCAAAACAACTTCCGGCTGGTGAATACGTATCCCGGCAAGAAAAACCTTAGTCTTTTGTCCCCCACTCAGGTGTTTCATTTTAACATTTAGCTCTAATCCATCAATTCCCCAATGCATCAGGGCTGCAGCACAACGCTCTTCGATTGTCCAGTCGTCATCAAGCAATGCAAGGTTCGAGTCAGTGACCTGACCATCCAGTATTTCATAAAGCGCATTTATTTTATCGTCAATTTGAAGCGCCTCAGCGATCGTCAGCTCATTATACTGGCCAAAATGCTGAGGAACGGCATAAGGCGTCGTTTCGGCCTGAAATAACCCGGATGAAGGTGCTAACTTACCGGCTAAGATGTTAAACAGGGTTGATTTCCCTATTCCATTGTTACCGATTAAAGCAATTTTATCTTGTTTATTTATTTGGAGATTGATATGATCAAATAGCAAATCTCCGTTGGGATGTATATAGCTAACACCTTGCAGAATAAGCATAATTTCTTTTTTAAGCTTGAATAATCAATAAACGGATTGTCCCGTTTTATCTATTTTCAGGAAAAGAAATTAAATCTTACATTTTTGATATGGTTTCAATAATCTGTACAAAAGTAAAAAAAAATGGCTTTATAAGAAATCCACAGGACGAAATTCGGATCTTTCCATGAGCTGCCAGCGCTTTCTGCTATTACTTCCGGAAAGATCTTTTGCTGGTACCAGACTGTAATGTACGCCGGTGATGGTGGAAAATTCAGATTTTGTGCCGATGAATAGTCTGTTGGGTTCGCCTCCTCCATCAGTAATGATGGCAAGATCATAATTGTCAAGACGTAATTCAATAACCGAACTCGGCAAATATTGCCTGTTCAAAATCTTAAGAATTCGCAGATTAATAACCATTAGGGTTGATTTCGAATTTATTTTGATGACCAATTGCGCGATAAAAAATTGAGCAAGACCAATTGGTAAGTATTTTAAATACTTAAAAAACGCAAGATCAGACTAGTTATTGTGCACGATAACATGATCATAAATAATCGCTACCATCAATCGTCAGCTGCTGAAGATGGCAGGTGCTTTTCCGGATTATCGCCCCTGAACTTTTTTAACTTATTTTCCAAAGCAGATTTCCAGTTGTCAATTGCAGCAGCAGGGGTGTCGCCAGATCCAAAAATACCCGTTTCCGGGTCCGGGCCTGATAAACAGCTGAATGAATCTCCATCTTTATAGACAGTGGGCTGCATTTTCTGAGCTGCAACATCGTACTGACTAAAGTCGATATCTATAATCTGGTCTGGGCGTATTCCTTCTGTCGGCATATCGGTAGCTGCTGGTGTAATAGTTAAACACTTAAAGCAGACGATGGTTTAAGATCATCTGTTTTTTTATTTATGCCGGAGGCCAGGATTGGTTTAGCGTTTAAACATCGCTGTATGAGGCGCAATCTTCGAAATGAACGATTGCAAGGTTTGGCTTGCTATGATCGCTAATTCATATTTCAGGTCATTATATTCTACGCCTTTTTCCTGTACTTCAGTTGTGATCGCAGTACTACGATCAATAAGTATAGACTTAAGCTGATAAAGGCTTGCCTTGAATTCGCGCATCGTTGATTCCATAGCTGGAATTGACTCCAGGTGAAACCGATCACTGAACTTTGATGAGGCGTCATCGAGCGCTGATTCACAAAACATCTGGTAGTCGCTTAAATATTCTGATTTTGATTTCATGGTGAAGAGCTGCTCTTCGAAGAGCTGTTATTTGCTTTACAATATACACGGAAATATTTGAAAAAAAAAAGGGGCCACGTATTCGTGAACCCCCAAATTAAACGCTCTCGACAGTAACAACAAAGCAAACACTGCTTTGTTTGAATTAATTTTGTGCTCCCGCTAATCAGGTCGTTCGTTTTCTCCTTGCAAACAGAACTTTTTTCTGTCGGCGGTTGTTGAATAGGCCAATGATTTTTAAGATGATCGCAATGGAAAAAGATGCCGGACCTCCCCATCCTAAACAAAAAATAACGGTTGCAGATGCGATATTTATTATTGTCGGAATAGTTGTTGGTGCGGGTATTTTCCGGACTCCCTCACTTGTTGCCGCCAACACAAATAGCGATTCCATGTTCTTCCTGGCATGGATCTTAGGCGGTATTGTTTCCATAGCGGGTGCTTTATGTTATGCAGAACTTACTACCGCATTTCCAGACACGGGTGGCGACTACCATTTTATTGGCCGGGCTTACGGTAAAAAACCTGCCTTCCTTTTTGCCTGGGCAAGAATGAGTGT
>CBFGNP010000394.1:0-4911 GCA_965650095.1 uncultured Pedobacter sp.
TATCATAAGCCTCAGACAGTTTTCTTGCGTTAGCTGCAGCCAATTGGGGTTTGTCTACTGTTACTTTTTTAATAAACATTTCATAATGAGGAACCATCAATCCTTTAGGATTTGCTTCATCATCTAACAGGTTATTGATCCTGCCCCTGTATAAATAAGCATCTGCAGTTTCAGGAGCCAGTTGAGCGACCTTCGCAATGGATGAATCTGCTTTAACCAAAAGATCCTTTGATGGATTTTTCTGGGCACTATATGCATTGGCATAATCAAAATAATACGCTAAGCCATTATAAAAATAGCTATACAGCACGCCTTTTGCATTAGGGGCTGCTTTGATCACCTTGTCATATATCTGTGCAGATTTCGCATATTTTTTCGCATCGAAATAAGCTTTTGCAACATCAGCCAGTGCCTCAACGTTGGTAGAATCCTTTTCAACCGCTTTGGTAATGTTAATTAAGGCTAAACTATCATTCCCGCCTGCAAGTTGAGCTCTTCCCAGGTATAGATAATCTGACGCGATGATACGGGTGGTATCTTTTACTTTACTAAAAAACTCATTCATATATTGCAGGCTCTGAGGGAAGTTCCTGTTTTCAAATGCCGAATAACCACGCATTCTTAATGCTACCAGGCTTTTAGGGTTATTGGGATTCATTGCCGCTAAGGCGGCTGCTTCTTGTTCCAACGTCTTGAAGTCTTTGGCATAGAATAAGAATTGCGCATAACGCAATCTCGACTCATATGATTTATCCGTCAGGTCAAGATACTTCTTGTAATTTTCCACAGCCTGAGCCGACCTGGCTGCAAACTCATTGGGCAACTGAATAGCCCATTGCATATAGAGCTCAGCAATTTCCCGGTAGGCCGGTCCATAATTCGGATCTTTTGTGATCGCTTCTTTCAAACGTGCTTCAGACTCAGGAAATGCTCTGGCATCCTTGTACATACGGCCGATCTGAACAGTAGCCCTTATGAGATTTTCATTGATGTTCAGCGCTCTCATATAATTCTGTAGTGCCTCAGAATTTTTCTTTTGTAAGGCATAATAATCGCCCATCGCCAGAAACGTCTCTGCATCTTTATCATTGGCATCCAGTTCATCTGCTTTCTGCAGATATGGTAAAGCCGCGGCAAAATCAGGTTTATCTGTAGCAATATATGCCTTGCCAATATACAATTGAGGAATCCAATCTTTTCTGGATGCCACATCTACTGCTTTTGCAAAGTTTGTTTTTGCAGAAGCCGCATTGTTGGAGATAAGATCTGCATGACCTAATCCAATATAATTCAATGAATTCTTAGGATCAGCTGTTATACCTTTGGTAAATACAGCACGGGCCGAATCCACATAGTCCATGCGTAAATAAACCTCCCCTAAGCTATAGTAATTCTCCCCTTTTTTCTCTTGTGAATTTACAAGCGTTTTTAGCATTGAAGCTGCTTTCTGATATTGCTCGGCATCTATGGCCTTCTGAGCATCGCTTAAGCTCTGAGCAAAAGAGGCAGATCCCATCACTACTAAACCTAAACTTAAGGTTATCGCTTTCTTTATCATTTTCATAGTCTCTTATTGTTTTTTAACATTTTGAAGCCCATCACACAGGCTTCATGGTTCAAATATAAAATTTAGTTTGTATTCTTAAAATTAAAATCACGCGAGGTCAGTTTATGCGGTCCTAACCCAGACCTCAGCACAATAAGCTGTCCTCTCTGACTTACCAGCCAGGTTGCAAAGCCCGCACCTAAACCGTTTCTACCCTCAGCATTAATAATGTATATGTTTCTTAAAAATGGATAAATCCCATTGATCAAGTTAGCTTGAACAGGTTTATAAAACTGATCGTCTCCTTTTTTGTTCTTTACGTTTTTCACCCCCATCATTTTCACCTTCTCCAGGTAAACGGCCATATCTTTTTTATTGTCAATCAGCCAGTTCACCCCAATAACTCCAACAGATCCCTTATTTTCTGCAATATACTTAATTACATCGTTATTGGTCTGTAAAGTATAAATTCCTTTTGCCGGCAAAGCCTTAATGCCTGCCAGATCTTTAAAATAACGCAATGTGCTTGAATAGGCGTTATCAAACACGAGCTGCTTGCCACTTGTCGATGTACCTTTCATTATATCAACGACTTCCGTCACCGTAATATTGCTATCCGGGTTATCCTTATTTGTTATTAAAGCAATTCCATCAATTCCAAATCTGGATGTTTTTGGCACAATACTTCTATTTCTGTAGATCTTATCCTCAGCTGCAGTGAGCATTCTCGACAAAATGATCACCCGTACACTATCATTCAAAAAGGTGGGCATTATCTTTTGCTCATTGCCTTCAATAACTGTAAATTTTGTATTTGGATAATCTGTTTTAAACACCTCAATCTGATCCGCCAGTACTTCCGAAAAAGATTCGTCCACCAGCATCCTCACCGTACCAGATGTGCGGGTTTCTTCAACTCCTGCCGCCGGATTTGGTTTTTGTTTGCAGGCCACAAAAATCGCCAGTAAAAGGATAAAACTCAGATTCTTCATGCTATTTATTTATTTCCCTCCAACAGGGCTCGGACTCTTCACACTATCCATATCATCCGGCATTATACCGACAATGCTCATGCTAAAAAATGAGCAGTTAATCTTCTTCAGGCTTTTGGTTAATTAGACGCATAAATCGGATTACTGCATATACGATCAGTAAACAGCCCAGCATGATCCTGTACATCGGCTGAATTTGATTCAGGATCACCGTTCCAAAGATGAGCATTCCCCCAAGTATCAAATAAAAGAGGAACATAACCAGGCCTAAAATAAACAGAAATCGCTGTTGAGGCGATTTCTGTTTAAATGTTTCAAAATTAAACATTCTAATTTGATAAGGTAAAGCTGATTGGAATGTTGTACTTCACCCGTACCGGCTTACCGTTCTGAATACCCGGTGTCCAGCGCGGACTAGCTTTTAACACCCTGATAGCCTCCTCATCGGTTCCGCCACCAAGCTTTCTTTCCACTTTAATATCCGTCAAATCTCCATTTTTTTCTACCACGAAAGATAAGAACACTTTACCCTGAATGTTATTTTCCTGTGCCATTGCAGGGTATCTCACTGCTTTCTTCAGATAAGCATAGAATTTATCCATACCACCTGGGAAACCTGGTTGAGTTTCGATGCTGACAAAGTCATAAACCTTGGTATCTTCAACCACTGCTGCCTGTTTAGGGCCTTCTCCAACCGGACCAGCAATAACGATGTCTGCGGTAGGGTCCCCAGCAATGGTTTTCTGACCAGGGTCAGCTTTTTTCAAATCCTCTATCTGAACAGGTTCCTTATCAATTACCTCATTATCCGGTTTTACAATCGGAGGAGGAAATTTAATCTGATCCTGTTTGGGTGGGGGTGGCTCAACCGGTGGTGGCGGAGGTGTCTCCGGGTTTACCGGAGGAGGTGGTGCAACCACAACCTCAACCTGCTTCACTATTTCATCCTCTGGCAGTTTTCCTTTGATCACACTCAGGATCTTTGGTGCTACAAACACCAAAACAAAAACTGCCGATGCTATAAATAACGCTCTTGTAGTAATTGAAGAACTTGTCCTACGCAACTCATAAGCTCCGTAGCTCTTGTTCTTATTTGCAAATACAACATCAAGCCATTCTGTTTTTAATAAATCTATCTTAGAACCAAACATAGCTTACTATTTAATATTGTTAATTATTCTATTATAAAATTCCACCTTTTCTCATGAAATCTTTTTCAGCATCAGTAATGTTCTCGTCATCAATTGCGGGCGCCGTAGTGATCTTGGTAATCGCTAATTCGTCCATTATGTCAACAAAGTTCTTATAAGTAGCTCCTGAAGTCGGCTTAATAACCATAATGATCTGCCTTCCTCCGGTAGCTTGTGCTACTTTCTTCTTATTATCTAATATTGATTTCCTGACTTCAGAAAAGCTCTCGATATTCGGTATAGATTTACCGGCTTCTCCCATATACCAGGCAACTTTATTGTTCTTACCCAATAAAATGGTCATGGTCTCAGAAGCACGTAGTGCTAGCCGCTCTACAGAGTTGTCATCTTTGTCAGGCTTTGCAATATCCATTGCAATTGGTTTCGACAGGGAGGTCGTTAACATAAAGAACGTAATCAACAGGAAAGCCAGATCCACCATGGCAGTTAAATCTACTTTGGTATTTGCTTTCTTACTTCTTACCTTTTTGCCTTTCTTGCCCCCCCCGCCGGAGGTATCTAATTCTGCCATAATATATTATTATTGCGCATCGCCTTCGGCGGATGTGATTAAACTAAATTTGTTAATTTTTTGCTTTTGAAGTATATCAACCACTTTTTTAACCGTTGGATATTCTTCATTGGCATCACCTTTAATACTTACACGCATTTGTGTTGAATGCAGTTCAGCAACAGAGTGACGGGACTGCATAAGCCACTCGGCCAATTGGTTATTGGTAGAGTCAGTAGGGATACCGGGAGATGATTCCTGGTAAGCTTTACGTTTCTCTCCATCCATGGCGATGAATTGTTTCAAATCCTGGATCGGAACACCGAAAGCACCAATAACACCGAAACGCTCTCTTTCTTCCGGAGTGAAGTTGATGCTATATTTCTCGCCCATCTTTGTCAGGGTCGCCATCTTGATGTCTTTTCCAACAACTTCGTAGAACACCTTGCCTTTACCGATGGATAAAATACCCATATCCAGATCAGGAACTTTAAGTTTGTAGGTGGACGACGGTATAGTCACATCCAAAGGATCCGGCTGGCGCGCTGTCGCTGTTAATATAAAGAAAGTAAGCAACAGGAAGGATACGTCGCACATGGCGGTCATATCTATCGAAGTACTCTTTCTTTGAACCTTTGCTCTTGGCATAACTTTAAAAATTACTAATGTTTT
>CBFGNP010000395.1:0-4904 GCA_965650095.1 uncultured Pedobacter sp.
ACCCGATGTACCCAGATTAGGAGAGGAATTCCTGGTGCTTAGCGAGCCGGTAATGGTGTAGGGCACATAACTTTTAGAAGTATTATCTGTGTTGTCCAGGTTGACGGTTGTTTTAAGCGTTAAACCTTTGACAATTTCATAGGTTCCAAAAATCGTTCCCAATGTCCGGAATCTTTTGGTCTGCCCGATCGTATGGATCAGTTTGGCCAATGGGTCGTTGGTAGATACGCCCCATATATATTGTGCAGCATTAAACACGTTAGCATTCCCGGCAGTTTGCTCCTGAATTGGTGACATGGACAATAACTGGTGAAGAATATTGTCTTTTCCTTCTACGCCCGGGTCATTTGTAACTGCATAAGTCGGTGCGATATTCAAGCCAAATTTCAATTTATCATTCGCTTTAACTTCTACGTTTGCTCTTGCAGAATAAGACAGGTAATCCATTCCCCTTACAATTCCCTCCTGGTTTACATAATTACCGGAAACATAATAATTCACTATATCAGTAGCACCGCTGGCACTCAATTGATAATTCTGTGTCAAACCGGTTTGGAAAGTCTCATCCTGCCAGTCGATCACGTGCAAACCGCCATAACCGGGTTGAGACCATCGGTCATCCAGCATAAATCCTGCGTTGAAGGCGCCTGGATCCAGTCCCAGAATTGCCCTGCGCTCATCAGTGGTCTGACTAGCCAGTCTTCCTGCCCCTGAAGCAACCCATTGGGCATTGATCATCTCTGTAGCCCGGTCTATCCACTCGGCGCCGTTCAGCATATCCAGCTTTTTACTGCGCTGCACCGATCCCACGTAACCATTAAAAGTAATCGAAGGTTGACCGGTCTTCCCTCTTTTTGTGGTGATCAGTACCACTCCATTTGCAGCTCTTGAACCATAAATTGCGGCTGCAGAAGCATCTTTCAATACCTGTACAGATTCTATATCATTTGGATTGATGTTATCCAGCGGATTGCCTGTGGCATAATTGCCTGAGCCATTCGGGTTGGCAGAGGCTAATGGAAAACCATCCAGCACGTATAAAGGCTCGTTCCCCGCAGAAATTGATCCGGTACCCCTTACCTGGATACTGAAGCCTTTGCCTGGCGTACCACTTGTTTGTTTGACAGAAACACCGGCCATTTGACCTACCAAAGCCTGGTCTACCCTGAGTATCGGCCGTTCATCCAGCTGATCGGCTTTGAAAGTGGCGATAGCCCCTGTGACATTGCCTTTTCGCTGTGTTCCATAACCGACTACGACTACTTCTTCCAGTTTGTTATCCGCTTCAATAAGCTTAATGTTCAGCGGTCCGGCTTTAGTCACCACGGCCTCCTGCGTCGAATAACTTAAATATTGAAATACCAAAGTAGCGCCAATCGGCGCCTTAATGGCATAGTTCCCTGTAGCATTGGTTGATACGGCCTGTGTTGTTCCCTTAATCTTCACTGATACGGCCGGCATTGGCAGGCCCGTTTCATCAGTTACTTTACCAGTTACATTTACACTTTCCTGGGCATATAAACCCGTTAAAAAAAAGAAGAAGGAAAGTGCTAATACTAGCGGCTTTTTGCCGCAGACGGACATTAATATTTTTCGTAACATACTTGATTGTTTTTATATAGGTTATGATAAAGCTAACATAAATGTCAGCCGGCGGCAACCTGCCGTATCCTGCTCTTCTCCCTGATTGTACGGTCAGGGCTGCCTGCAGATCAATTTTTTTTTATTTCAGAGATTCTATTGGTACCTTTGGATCAAAGCTGTTTTCAATCTCTTTCCCGTTAAATGTGAATGTATTTTAAACTTTATGCTTTTTATACCAGAACAGTTCTGGTGGCTTCTTAGTTTTTTAAATCCTAACTAATAATTCGATAATACCGATCTATGTCAACAGAAATAAAATGCCCTAATTGTGCCCATACTTTTCCCATTGAGGAAGTGATGGCTGAGGAGTATAAAAAAGACCTTCGGGAAAAGATGGTTTCCTTTACCAAGCAAAAGGATGAAGAATATAGCAAGAAATTAAACGAGTTTGCCCAGCAGCAGAAGCAGCAGGAACAAGCGTTCGAAATACAGAAAAAACAACAGGCACAGTTTTTTGAACAAAAGCTGGAGGAAGAAAAAAAACAGTTGCAAAGCGTACTCGAAGAAAATCTGCGTAAAAGCATTGCCTCTGATTTCGAGAACAAACTACAGCTGCTCGACAATGCCAATAAGGAAAGTGAAGAGAAGCTGAAGCTCGCACGCGCTAAGGAATTGGATTTCCTTAAAAAAGAACAGGCCATGAAAGAGAAGGAGGCTGAAATGGAACTCCAGATCCAGCGAAAGCTCCAGGAACAGCGTGCAGAAATGGTTGAGCAGGTCAGGAAGCAGGAAGCGGAAAAAACGAGCTTAAAAGACACTGAGCATCAGTTAAGGGTTAAAGAACTGGAAAAACAGCTGGATGACCAAAAGAAACTTGCTGAAGAAATGAAACGCAGGGCGGAACAGGGATCCATGCAGCTGCAGGGCGAAGTACAGGAATTAATTCTGGAAGAGCTATTGAGAAACGCATTCCCGTTTGACCTGGTTACTGAAGTTGGAAAAGGAGTCCGCGGGGCGGATTGTGTACACCACATCAGAAACCAGTTTGGCCAGGAATGCGGCAAGATCATTTATGAAAGCAAGCGTACCAAAGATTTTTCCGTAGAATGGATTGAAAAGCTGAAGAAAGATATGCGCAGCATGGGTGTTGACGTAGCTGTAATCGTTACCCAATGCTATCCGAAAGGAATGGATTGTTTCGGAGAAAAAGATGGGGTATGGATCTGTTCCTTTGACGAGGTTAAAGCAGTTTCTTACATTCTAAGGGACGGCATCGTAAAGCTTTTTAGCGCTACTAAATCTCAGGAAAATCGTGGTGACAAAATGCATATGCTTTACGATTATTTAACCAGTACTGAGTTTTCCGAACAATGGAAGGCCATACGTGAGGGGTTTATGAGCATGAAGCTCTCCATACAGCGGGAACGGGATGCGATGGAGAAACTGTGGAAGGCCAGGGAAAAACAGCTGGAAAAAGTAATGCTCAATGCAGCACATATACGTGGTTCCATTGAAGGTATTGCCGGCACAGACAGCATTCAACTGAGTCTTACCGATGACGACGACGAACCTTTATTGCTGGAATAATGATCTATGCCAAAAAGAAAATACAAAACAATGCGAACCTTGCTGCACAAACAGCAAAGATCATTGCCAATGTAAATGAATTGGAGCAAAAGAACCTGATAAGAATTGAGGGCAATGAGGTTTTCGTTTATCCTGAAATCTGGAAAGATAAGGCCACAGCCCTCAACTGGATCAAATGCCTGCATTTATATTGCATGGTTAAAAAACGCTTCAAAGAAAGTGATACCCTGAACTTTAAACACTTTGTTAGCGGAGAACTTATAGGTGCCTTTAAAAACAAAAAAGCGAGTGTAAGTATCTTTTAAAGGAGATATCATTTTATTTAATGTTCCACCTGGATTTACGCCACTGCTCTTTTCCAGCTGTATCCATAAAGGTCCAGGCAACAAACCGGCTGATCTTTTGCCCCTGTGCCATTTCCACTGTCTTCAGCTCTGCCACTCCTGCACTTTGCAGCGCTTTGTAAATAAAGGGCAGGCTGCTGCTTTTTGAAACCAGACTGCTGAACCACAAGCACTGACCGGCAATGGCGACACTATCTTCAATCATATTTCTAATAAAGGCAATTTCGCCGCCCTCATACCAGAGTTCGGCGTCCTGACCACCAAAATTCAGTACAGTATCCTTTCCTTTATTCTTACCAAGGTTCTGCAATTTCCGCTTTGTTCCGGATCGAGCCTCTGCTGCAGAAGCATGAAAAGGTGGATTGCACATGCTGAAATCAAACAGCTCAGCAGGCTTAACTACTCCCTTAAAAATATGTTGCTTATTGTGCTGTTGCCTGCAGGTTACCATATTGACTAAGGAAAGGTTGGCTGCTACGATGGCTTTTGCGGCCTTAACCGCTCCAAGATCCACGTCCGAACCAACAAAGCTCCATCCATATTCCTGTACACCAATAATCGGATAAATGCAGTTTGCCCCAACGCCGATATCCAGACCTCTGACAGATTCCCCTTTGGGGATCAGACCATCATTATTTTGCGCCAACAGGTCTGCCAGGTAATGGATATAATCGGCCCGGCCGGGAATAGGGGGACACAAATAATTCGCAGGTATATCCCAATTGTCAATCCTGTAAAAAGAGATCAGCAGGGCTTTATTGAGCATTTTAACGGCAACGGGATCAGCAAAATCTATAGAGATGTCGCCATGGGCATTTCTGACTACAAACGGATTCAGTTCCGGTAAACACTTAATCAGTTCGGGGAAATCGTACCTGGAGCGGTGTTTATTCCGGGGATGAAGGATATTTTTTTCAGCAGACATTAGTGATAAAACTTCGTCAAAGGTAACCGTTTAATATTTTTCAGCTAGCTTGTACGTTTATTTATTTTATGGCAACTTATAAGAGAAACTTAACCTGTGAAAACAGCCATACTTTTGCTTGCACTTTCATTAGCTGCCTGCGCCAGGGAATCTTCACCTGAGGGACGATCGCAGATCAGAGATGAAAAACTGCTGAAAGAAATTAACCGCCTGAAAATCCAGCATCATGCACTCCTGGATAGCATTAAAATTATTCATGTCAAGAACCTGTGTAATTCAATAGGTAGATTTCTGTCATCCAGATGGGTAAATCCAGGATCAAGCAAAAAGTTGGGGAGGGATTAGACATTTACAAATATGTAATTTTGTGTCATATATTGCGCGTTAAATGAGTTTACCAGGTGTTTCCTGCTAAAGCTGCCGACATACGCATAAAACGCACAGCCACATTTTTATTGATGCTA
>CBFGNP010000396.1:0-4896 GCA_965650095.1 uncultured Pedobacter sp.
AATCAACATGTGGATTCATAGCCATTCATATTAGTTAATCGTAGCAGTTTTTCTGTTAAGAGGTCTGAAATACCAGGACACAATGGTCAGGACCAATAACAGTACAGGGCCAAATAATTCAATTGCAGGGTCTCCCACTGCGATATGGGAAACCATCGCTCCTGTCATGGCAAAGAAAAAACCGGCATAGGCCCACTCTTTCACCAAAGCGAATTTAGGAATTAATATGACGATAACGCCTAAAATTTTCCAGACCCCCAATATGGTCAACAAATAGCCGGGGTAACCCAATCGCTCTATGCTTTGAACTTCCTTTTCCACCTTCAGGAACTGCACGGCGCCGGTCGACATCATTCCTAATGCCAACCACAAGGTGGCGATCCAATAGATTATTTTGTTGCGTTTTTCCATCATCACGATTGTTTAAGTTTGCTTAGAATTGTTTCCAGACGGTCGTGTGCCATATTGATTCCATATTCAAAAGGCAGTTTCAGATTCTGATCCCTTAGTGCTGTGGACCTGTATACGACCTGCATATTGAGCTTACTGGTCGTGTCGGTTAGCTTTTGGAATTCAAGGAATTCCATCTGTACATCGAAAGAAGCATTTTCCATTTCAAAGGTACGGACGATCCTTTGATTGGGGATGAAATCATGGAAAGCCCCATTCGCCCGAAATACCACATCTCCATTTGGGTTTTTTGTTTCAAACTGGTAGCTCCCGTGCTTTTTGCTTTCATACTTCAGCACTTTTGTTCCCATCCATTGCTCCACAATTTCGGCTTCTGCATACGCTTTAAAAAGTAACTCCAAAGGCAGATCAAACTCCCTTGTGATCACTAATTCCTGCTTGCCGTCTTCGGCACTGATCTTTGTTTTTTGTTTCATCTGTTTATTTTTTTTGTTTTTCAATGGTCAGATAGAGCCTTTGATGATTCTTGCTTTCATAACAGGCTATTTCTTTGGCTTGTATTGCTTCATTATGGCTTCTAATTTATTAAACCTGTCATCCCACATCTGGCGGAACGGTTCGATAAAGTCGGCTACTTCTTTCATTTTTTTTGCATTGATGTGATAGTAAATTTCTCTGCCGTTCTGCTCCTGCTCAAGCAATTCGCACTCGGTAAGTATTTGCAGATGTTTCGAAACTGTCGGCCTGGCGGTATCAAAGTTTGCAGCGATTGCGCCAGCTGTCAAGGATTGCGATGCGACCAGAAGAAGTATTGCCCGTCTTGTCGGATCCGATATGGCTTGAAATACGTCTCGTCTTAAATTCATTGTGTAGCTATTTGACTTCAAATATATGTGTAGTTATTTAGCTACGCAAAGTATTTTTTGTTTTTTTTCTAAGAGGTGGTTTTTCAGCTCTTATCAATCCAGATTGGTTCATTTTAAAATGCTTAGCACACATATATTCCGCTGTAAAGTATTTTTATGAGTAACGTATCGTTTACAAATAGGAAACTTGAGCAAGGACGCCGAACTTTACAGAAATCTCTCCGAATTAGTAACTTATCAACACATTAGAAATAGAATGAATTATCTTACCAGCGAAAATCTTAAGCGCTATTTAACACTTGCTTTTTTTTCGACCTTTTTTATTTCCTGCGCATTGAGAAAAGAGAAGGTATCTCCGGATCAATTAAATCTGGTGCCATTTAAGGATCAGGTAGGGGCACTACATCTTCCGGAGGAGATTGCTCCTATTAAAGCACCTTTTCAAATGCCTCAGTTGCAGCGGCCTTCCTTTCCTGATTTGCGTATGAGTATTGTAGCCAAAGGAGCTAGGGTGGGCATAAAGGTGACGAAAGAGATCCAGGAAACCATTGACGACTTAAATACCCGGGGAGGAGGCACAGCTATCATTCCAAAAGGGAGATGGCTGACCGGGCGGATCAGTTTAAAAAGCAATGTAAACCTGCATTTAGAAGAGGGGGCGGAACTGTACTTTAGCGGTGAGATAGCCGACTACCTTCCGGCTGTATTTACCCGGAACGAGGGGATAGAGGTCATGTCGCTCGGCGCTTGTATCTATGCCAATGGCCAGGAAAATATCGGAATTACCGGAAAAGGACATTTAATAGGACCTTCGAAAGATGGATCGGTCCGCAAACGGATCATGACCGCTCAGGTCATTGAAGAGTTTGTGGACCTTAGCAAGCCAGTCTCAGAGCGGGTGTATGAAGGACAGAACGGAAGCCCGATCCTTCCGCCCATGTTTATTTCCCCCATTAATTGTAAAAATGTGCTGATCGAAGGGGTATCGCTTGAGAATACTGCATTCTGGAATATTGTTCCTGTTTATTGTGACGGGGTAATTATTCGTGGAGTAACTGTAAGATCTGTAGGGATTCCGCGCGGTGACGGCATAGATATCGAGTCCTCAAAAAATGTGCTGATCGAATACAGCAGCTTAAGTAGTGGCGATGATTGTTTCACGATTAAAGCCGGCCGTGGTGAAGATGGGATCCGTGTAAATAAGGCTTCAGAAAATATTGTAATTCGTTATTGTCTTGCCAGGGAAGGTCATGGCGGCATTACCGTCGGGAGTGAAACCGCGGGGATGATCCGCAATTTATATGTACATGACTGTGTTTTTGATGAAACGGGAACCGGAATCCGCTTTAAAACCCGTAGGCCCCGCGGCGGCGCCGCTGAAAATATATACTATGACCGGATCAGAATGATCCTTAAAGGGACCGCTTTTAACTGGGATATGCTGGGTAGTTCACAACATGTGGGCGACCTGGCAAAAAGGCTTCCAGTCAGGGAAATCAATCCCCTTACCCCGGTATTTAAAAATATTGTTGCACGAAATATTGTGGTGGAAAGTTCAACCCAGTTTGTAAAGATTAACGGTATTCCTGAAAGTCCTTTAAGTCGTGTCCTGATCGAGCATGCGGATATTAAATCGGAGAAATTATTTACAGCGGCTGATATCAATGGCTTTACGGTAAGAAATGCTAAGATTGCAACGAAAGATCCAAAAGTCACTTTGTTGGGTATACACAAACTGACTTTCGAAAATGTACAATTTTTAGTGCCCGGCGATACCTTGGATCTATCGGCATCAGCGGATGAGGATGTGAAATTCATCAGGTGTATACCTGATAAATATAATGAGTAGCATCAGCCCTGATAGTTAATCAGATTTGAATTTTAAGCCTCTGGTTTTTTTCTGCTTGGCCGCAGCCGGATAAATTTTCGGCTAAGCAAAATTATGATGCAATTTTAGCGATTAAAA
Source organism: uncultured Pedobacter sp. (assembly GCA_965650095.1). Taxonomy (GTDB): domain Bacteria; phylum Bacteroidota; class Bacteroidia; order Sphingobacteriales; family Sphingobacteriaceae; genus Pedobacter. Next base: position 3,244 of record CBFGNP010000396.1, read on the forward strand.
ACCTATTTTTAGCCCTAGAAAAAAAGCTGTTAAGAATTTTTAACGATGATTGCAAGAAGAATGGAGGGGGTCAGTGAATACTACTTCTCCCAAAAACTGAGGGAGATCGAATTCCTGAATAAAGAAGGTAGAAACATCATTAACTTAGGTATCGGCAGTCCCGATCTTCCGCCCCATCCCGATGTGATCCGGACATTACAGGAAGAGGCAGGCAAGCCGGGAGTACACGGTTATCAGGGCTATAAAGGTATTCCTGCCTTGCGAGAGGCTTTTGCAGACTGGTATCAGCGCTGGTATCAGGTAAGTCTTGATCCTGAGACGGAAATATTGCCTTTAATGGGTTCGAAAGAAGGCATCATGCATATCTGTATGACCTATCTGAACGAGGGTGACGAGGTATTGATACCCGATCCTGGTTATCCTACTTATGCTAGTGCAGTGAAGTTGGCAGGGGGGAGATCTGTAAGTTACTGCTTAAAGGAAGAACGAAACTGGTATCCCGATCTTGAGGCATTGGCAGCCACGGACCTGAGCAAAGTGAAGCTGATGTTTGTGAATTATCCACATATGCCTACAGGGCAGCCGGTAAGTGCCGGGCTTTTTGAAGACCTGGTACGCTTCGCAAAACAGAATCACCTCCTGCTGGTGCATGATAATCCTTATAGCTTCATACTGAATGACCATCCTGTCAGTCTATTGACCGTGCCTGGTGCTCGCGAAGTCGTATTAGAGCTGAACTCGTTAAGCAAATCGCATAATATGGCCGGCTGGCGGATCGGTATGCTTTGCGGATCGAAAGAGCGGGTTAATGAAGTCCTTAGGTTCAAAAGCAATATGGATAGTGGTATGTTCATGCCCCTTCAACTGGCTGCCGCAAAGGCCCTCAGTCTGGGTTCCGACTGGTACAGCCATATCAATGGAATCTATTTGGAGAGGAGAAATAAAGTATACCGAATACTCGATATCCTGGGCTGCAGTTATGCGCTTAGTCAGGTTGGTTTATTCGTGTGGGCGAAAATACCGGATCATTATGAGGATGCCTATGTGCTTAGCGATGAAGTGCTTTACGGAGCCAGTGTTTTTCTGACGCCGGGCGGGATATTCGGGAGTCAGGGGAATCGATACATAAGGATCAGTTTGTGTGGTGATCTTTCCAGGTTTGATCAGGCAATAACCCGGCTCAGTAAATAAAATAAACAGAAGGGCTGAATGTGCTCATGACCGCTTTGTAAACTTTAAAAAAGACTTCCGGTTAGGGCTTATGAGTACAAAAAAGATAATAAAATATAACGCATAATTGTATACTATGAAAGTAGCGGTAGTTGGCCTCGGACTTATTGGTGGTTCTATGGCTCTGGTGTTAAAGCAGAAAGGCTTTGCCTCAAAAGTATTTGGTGTGGATAGCCAGGAGGCGAATGCACAGAAGGCGCTGGAACTTGGGATTGTTGATGAGATAACTGATCTTGATGGCGCAGTAATAAACAGTGACCTGATTATATTGAGTGCCCCGGTAGGGGTTTGTGCTGCATTATTGCCCCGGGTGCTTGATCAGGTTAAGCACAAGGTTGTATTCGATACAGGTTCCACTAAAATGTGTCTGCTGGATGCAGTAAAGGGGCATGGCAACAGGGGCAGGTATATTGCTACTCACCC
>CBFGNP010000397.1:0-4890 GCA_965650095.1 uncultured Pedobacter sp.
TTTTGGTACACCACCAATGCCAAGGGCGATATCTAAGCTGATTGACCCTGTAGAAATAGACTCAATAGGCTCAACAGCATTGTCGCCCAGTTTCATCACTGTACCTTTACCGTATGATTTTTCTAACTTATCTAAAGTAAGTTGCAGCGCTTTTAATTTGTCTGTGTTTGTGCTCATATTGTTATAATTCTTTGAGTAAGATAGGCATTTAATTTATTCGTAACGCCGCTATCTATATACTAATTATATTAGCAAATATAAGGAAAATTAAATTTAAAATCCGCACGTAATTTGTTTTTTATTTTTCACGACCCATCGAATCACTAAATATTTTAGTTATTTTATTGGTGTTCTGAAAATATTTACAGAAATGTGTAATCTCGCAAATGGAGCATTTTGGTGATCTGGCTACACAGACATATCTTCCATGTAAGATCAACCAATGATGTGCAACATGTATGGTATGCTCGGGTAAATTTTTGACCAGGTCTCTTTCAACAGCCAAAGGGGTTTTTCCATTGGTGAGCCCAATTCTGTTGGCTACTCTGAAAACGTGGGTGTCAACTGCCATGGCTGGCGCATTGTAAATTACAGAAGCGATAACATTGGCAGTTTTCCTTCCTACACCCGGCATTTTCTGCAACTGAGCAATATCAGAAGGCACTTCATTATTGAACTCATTTACAAGCATATTGGCCATGCCTACCAGGTGCTTCGCTTTATTATTCGGATAACTGACACTCCTGATGTAATCGAACACAATGTCCGGAGTCACTTCAGCAAGCGCTTTTGCATTTGGAAAGCGCTGAAATAAAGCCGGAGTTACCTGGTTAATCCGTTTGTCCGTACATTGAGCGGATAAAATAACCGCAACCAGTAACTGGAAAGGATTGTTGTAATGCAGTTCTGTCTCGGCATGAGGTTGCCTGGCAGAAAAATGGGATACAAAAAGCTGATATCTTTCTTTTTTAAGCATAGGCAAACTTAGATAAATTAACTCAAAAAAAAAGCTGCCGGTTTTCGGCAGCTTGAGCTCTTATTAAATTACTTTGCTTTTGAATAAGCTAAGATTCTGGAAATGGATTCATCTGATGGATCCTTCTTAATCATATTCAGTTGGGATTTAATGTTTTCATAAAACACAGCATCCAGGCCTTCAACATCTTCAGTATTTTCCTGCCCGTGTTGAGGGTAATTTAAGTTGTTAATCGAAGTAAAGGTTTCTGTCATAAGCGGTACTGCAAATTAGTTTAAATGAAAAACGCCTTTCTCTTAATTTTATTTCACTTAAATGAAAATAATTTGTAATATATTCTTTACAAATGAGATTTGTAATATGGTCCGCCTAATCTGTATATAAAAACTAGGAGATCTCTTTGACTTTCATCATCTTACGAAGATTGTTCAAGGCATAGCGCATCCGTCCTAAAGCCGTATTGATGCTGACATCTGTCAGATCTGCAATTTCCTTAAAGCTTAAATCCGCATAATGGCGCATAATCAATACTTCTTTTTGATCATCAGGCAATAAATGGATCATTGCCCTTAGATCGAAATGAGTCTGCTCTCTCAGCATCCTATCTTCCGCGCTTTCCTCCTGAAACTGCAACAGGTTAAAAACGTCTGTGCCATCCGCACTTGTAATCACCGGGGCCCTTTTTTCCCTCCTGAAGTAATCGATAACCAGATTATGTGCAATACGCATCACCCAAGGTAAAAATTTACCTTCTTCATTGTAACGTCCGGATCTGAGGGTGTTGATTACTTTAATAAATGCATCCTGAAAGATGTCCTCAGCCAGATATTGATCTTTAACCAATAAGTAGATCGAGGTGTAAATTTTCGACTTATGTCTTTTTAAAAGTTCTTCCAAAACGGACTCATCGCCATTCAGATAAAACTTGATCAATTCCTGATCACTAGTTTGTTGTAATTTCATAGGAGTATCCTTACTAAAATCCCTTGCTGTTTGCTAAAAAAATACTTAGTAGACGTTTTCTTCTATATGAGTTTCTCCTATTAGTTTGTTAGTTAGTGGTTTGATTTATGAATTGACATTCCAAAAGAACCATTTTTTTATGAAAAAACCATATAAAAAGTGTTAAAAAAAATTAAAAGTGGTTTGATACCCTTATTTTTGCAGCTACTTAAAAAACCGAAATCGTGTAATTTAGGTTATATTAGCACTATTCTAGCAAGAAATCAATGAGTAACGAAATCGATAAAGATCCACATAAAAATATAATCATAAAGGGTGCCAGAGTTCATAACCTAAAGAATATAGATGTAGCGATACCTAAAAATAAACTCGTGGTGATTACCGGAATGTCAGGCTCCGGAAAGTCATCCCTGGCTTTTGATACCTTATATGCCGAAGGCCAGCGACGTTATGTGGAAAGCTTGTCGTCCTACGCCCGCCAGTTCATGGGCCGTATGAATAAACCGGATGTGGATTACATCAAAGGAATTGCGCCGGCAATTGCCATTGAGCAGAAAGTCATCACATCAAATCCACGCTCTACCGTAGGCACTTCGACCGAGATCTATGATTATCTGAAATTACTCTTCTCCCGAATCGGGAAAACCTATTCCCCGGAATCTGGTAAAGTTGTAAAAAAAGATACGGTAACCACTGTGGTAGATTACATCGCTGCCTTGGGAGAGGAAAGTGTGATTACCATTTTCTGTCCTTTATTTCCCCACAATAACAGGTCGTTAAAAGAGGAACTGGCCGTTCTTCTGCAAAAAGGTTTTCTTCGGGTATCCTATAAAGAGAAGATCCATAAAATTGAGGATATTCTTGAAGATAAGGACTTTAAAGATTTTGAGCTCAAGGATGAACATACGGTTAACATATTGATTGACAGGATTGTGGTGCACAATGACGACGAGACCTTGAGCCGTATTGCGGATTCTGTACAAACTGCATTTTTTGAGGGGAAGGGCGACTGCTACGTCGATCATGCTGGTAAATTAACTCATTTTTGTGATCGGTTCGAACTGGATGGTATCCGTTTTGAAGAACCAACACCCAATTTTTTTAGCTTTAACAACCCGTACGGAGCGTGTAAAAGATGTGAGGGCTACGGAAGTGTGATCGGCATCGACGAAGATCTGGTCATCCCTGATAAAAGTAAAAGCATATATGACAATGCAGTTGCGCCATGGAGAGGCGAAAAGATGCGGGACTGGTTGAACAAACTGGTGCATAACGCGGATAAATTCGATTTCCCAATTCATCGTCCCTATAGTGAGCTCACCGAAAAAGAGCAGAAATTAATCTGGACTGGCAATAAATATTTTGGTGGCTTAGATGATTTCTTTAAGGAACTGGAACAGCAGACGTACAAAATACAATACCGCGTGATGCTCTCCCGGTACAGAGGAAAAACCATCTGTCCGGATTGTAAGGGATCGAGGTTGCGCAAAGACGCATCCTATGTAAAAATTGCAAACAAATCAATTATGGATGTGGTGCTGATGCCATTGGCAACCATCCTCGACTTCTTTGAAAATCTGAAACTCTCCGCAACGGAGCAAAAAATAGCGAAACGGTTACTGTCCGAGATCATAAATAGGGTGCTTTATCTGAATAATGTGGGCCTTGGCTATTTGACGTTGAACAGGCTTTCAAATACGCTATCAGGCGGAGAGTCCCAGCGGATAAACCTGGCCACCTCTTTAGGGAGTAGTCTGGTGGGATCTATCTACGTTTTAGATGAGCCAAGCATTGGTCTGCACCCACGAGACACCAATAAGCTGATAGAAGTACTTCAGTCGCTTAGAAATGTTGGAAATACAGTGCTGGTCGTAGAACATGAAGAAGAAATGATGAAGGCGGCCGATCACATTATTGATATCGGTCCCGAAGCCGGAACACATGGAGGCAATCTCGTATTCAGCGGTACCTATAAGGAGATCATCAAAGATAAACGCAGCTTAACCGGCCGTTATCTTTCCGGTTCAGAGAAAATTGCGGTACCCGGGAAGCGGAGGGCCTGGAAAGACCATGTGTTAATTAAAGGGGCAAGAGAAAATAACCTGAAGAATATAGATGTAAAAATTCCGCTGGGGGTATTTACGGTTGTTAGTGGTGTGTCGGGATCAGGCAAAACCAGTCTGATTAAAAAGATTTTTTATCCTGCCTTACAAAAAGCAATAGGCAATTATTCGGGTGAACAAACCGGTGCTTACGATGGCATATATGGTAATTATGACTTGGTGAGCCAGGTGGAGATGGTAGATCAAAACCCTATCGGGAGGTCATCCAGGTCTAACCCGGTTACCTATGTAAAAGCCTGGGATGATGTTCGTGCCTTATTTTCGGGCCTGCCCGCTTCAAAGGCAGCCGGATTAAAACCTGCAGCATTCTCTTTTAACGTAGAAGGCGGGCGTTGTGATGTTTGTCAGGGTGAGGGAGAGGTTAAGATCGAGATGCAGTTTATGGCTGATATTTACCTGCCTTGCGAAACTTGTGGCGGAAGAAGATTTAAACAGCAGGTGCTGGATGTAACTTACCAGGATAAAAACGTAGCTGACATACTGGATCTAACCATTGAAGAGGCCGTAGCATTCTTTAGCAATGAACCTAAAATCATAGCGAAACTTCAGCCACTTGTTGATGTCGGTCTGGGCTATGTACATTTAGGGCAGTCGTCCAATACCTTATCCGGGGGTGAAGCACAGCGCATTAAGTTGGCCTCTTTTCTGATCAAGGGAAATAACGCCAATAAAACAATGTTCATTTTTGATGAGCCCACAACCGGACTCCATTTTCATGATATTAAAAAGCTGTTGATCGCATTAAATACCTTAATAGAACAGGGCAATTCCATCCTGGTGATAGAGCATAATATGGATGTAATTAAAGTAGCCGATCACATTATTGAC
>CBFGNP010000398.1:0-4889 GCA_965650095.1 uncultured Pedobacter sp.
AGTCTGCCGCACTTGCCCTGTTCTGCTTTGCATACCACATGGCTTTATCCCGGTAGAGGAACTTTTTATTCATCAAAGCAGCGCCGGTTACCGGGTAATAAACCAACTGATAAAAGGCATCGGTGTCCCGGGTCTTTATTTTTGGCCTAAGATTTTTTACCGCAGCGAGGAGTTCCTCGTAGCGGTCTATCCGTTTTTGTGCTTCATCTCCGTAATAGAAATGATTGTAAGCAGTGTAATTCGTTTTTGTGGTGGGCTCCGTCTGGCTCCATCCCATAAACTCCGGCTTACGTTCAAAGGCCAGCTGGTAGTACTCCCATAGTACATTTGTAATCTGACTGGTGTTTTCATTACCGAAGATGCCAGAAATCCAATCAGACAAATGGCGCTTTGTATAACTGCTTTCCTTAAAAGGCGCTGCTTGATAAGCCATATCTAAAAACAGCTGAATGTTGTATTCAGCAGGTTTAAGATCACCTACGTTTAACACCCACAAACGGTCGGATTTTGTCTCGTATGCTTTCATCATTTCTTCCCGGATCAGGCCGGGATGTGTGCTGCTTAGCCAGAGGTAATCGTGTGGACGCCCCCAGTAAGAGGCATGGTAATAAACACCAGAACCACCTGCACGCTCATTTTCCTTTTCATTATTTAAGCGTTGTATGTAACCGTAATTGTCATCTGGCCACACCAGGGTAATGTCTTCGGGCAATTTAATTCCACCATCATAAATATCCAGTACCTCTTTATACACGGTAAACACTTGCGGAACTGCTTTTACATTGGGGTTGATGTATTTCTGCAGGAGCTTGCGTTGATCCTGAATGATCCCTTCCAATAAAGGGATAGCTTCTTTCACACTTTTAACACCCTCCATACCACTATCGTGCACGCCACGCATCCCCAGGGTATAAATGGCATCGTTATTTTTACTTTCCTTGACCCTTGATTCCCAATAGCTATGTACCTTGTCGCGGTTTGTCAGGTAATTGAAATCGCCCATACTCTTGGTCCATTCGCTCACATTGTTACGTAACATGGGTTCAGCATGCGAAGAGCCCAGCACAATTGAATAGTCTGCAGCTACTTTTTCGTTATCCGGGTAATGGTAAAAGGCTTTGGTGCTCGGATGCATAGCCGGCCAGATCAGATTGGCCTTCAGCCTGAGCAGCAATTCAAAGATGCGGGCGTAGGTTTTCGGACCTATATCGCCGGTTTCCGGTTCAAAGGTTTTAGCCGCCCAGGGTTGCAGGCCCCAGTCTTCGTCGTTCAGAAAGATGCCCCGGTATTTTACGGAGGGCGGGCTTGACACCATTTCCCCATTCATATAGATCTCTTTTTTCAACGCAGGATGTACGTCTGCCCACCAGTACCACGGCGAAACACCAATCAATTTCGACAATTCGAAAACACCGAAAGCCGTTCCTCTGGCGTCACTTCCTGCAATAACAAGGGCTTGCTTTACACCCGGCTGCGGATTCTCAACTATGGAAATACTGAAGGTTTCCCATTTATCCTTTATACCCGAAATGCTGAGCTTTTTGCGAAGAACCAGCTGATCAATTGCCCTTGATTTTCCAACAGTCCCTATCAGGATACAGAACGGGCTATTTAATTTACCGTTCGCATTTACTTCCGGGGCGCTGCCCGTAACCAGCTTAACATCGTTTTTCAGCGCATGAGCAGCAATACTTACCACAGTAGCATCTGCTTTATCCGTGTAAATTACAGCAGCAGCGTGCCGACTCAGCAAGGGGAAATCACCCGATCGGGCTGTTTCCGAAACGGTAATTTGAGTTTTTCCATTTAACTGTGCACTGGTGGAATAGGTGAACGACAGCATTAGAATGGTAACGATTAAGAGTGATTTCATTTTTAACGTGCTATATTTTACTGAACTACTGCTGTACGGGTTTCCATCTCTCTGCAAATCTGCGATTCCGCAGGGAATAAAGCCGGTTTAATTTGATCAGATTAATCGGAACATGCAACATGCTTCACACTGCCTGCAGCATAATACTAACCAAATCAATTTAAACAGGCTTTTTAAACATGGTTTAATTAATATTGATCATTTTGTGGGTATCCCTGATTGTCACGATCTATCACCGTTTGAGGGATTGGCCTGAGATAATACTTTTCAATCCCTCCCGCCCCATTTTCCATCTTAGTCAAAATGTTATTTTCAAAAGCACGGCCCAATCGATGGGTGCGTTTCAGATCTAGCCAGCGTTTATATTCTCCCGCCAGTTCTCTTGCACGTTCGTCCAAAATGAAATCTATTGTTACCTCAGAAGCGCTGACTTTCATACTATTCGCTTGTCCGGTTAAGGCAGCGCGCATTCTGACTACGCTCAATTTATCGGCAGCTTTATCGGGCTGGTTCATTTTAAAATAAGCCTCTGCTGCAATGAGGTAAGTTTCCGCCAGCCGGAATATAAAAATATCACGGGTGCTCCTGTACTGTGCCTGGCTGTTACCAGGAAAGGCTGCATTTGGATCAAAGAATTTGTTTATCATTGGAAATTTCAGCGCACCGCCGATTCCATTAAAATTTTGTTTCCACTGATCAAACGTTATAATTTCCACATTTGGATTTGCCGCTTTCAGATCACTCGCATCCTGTGGGGAAAAAGGTTGATCAGGTTTCGGAAAATAAAATCTTAAATCGCCCTTCTTTATTGTGGTGCCTCCATTTACTGCATCCTTTGTGGCGTAAAACTGACTCAAAAACGTTGCATCATACCTGGCATCCAATGTGGTATTGTAAAGCGTATATAGATATTGAGTAGGCATAAAATCAGATATCCGTTTGTTGTAAATTGCGGTTTCCCCTTCATAAAAACCTGGTTCATAAAAAATGCGCCAGCCAAATATGGTTTTCTGCCCATTGCCGATGGTCTTGTCTTTAAGCGAAGTAGCGTCGTATTGAATCGAGAAGATGATCTCTTTGTTTTTCTGATTGTCTGCCCTGAAAACATCAGCAAAAGAAGGAAGCAGGGTGTAATTGCCGCCTATTACTTCTTCCGCATATTGCGCCGCCTTACTAAAGTCTGTTGCCGCAGCGAATGTTTTATAGCCACGGGTTAAATGTATCAGTGCCAGAAAGTGTTTCGCTGCACCCTGGGTAACCCGCCCAAATTCTGCTGATGTTGGGTCAAGGGCAGGCAAAGCCGCATTCAATTCATCTATGATAAAGGTATATACCTCTTGTTCTGAATTTCTCTCGAAGTGGGTAACCGGAGTACTGATCTCTTCTTTTACAATACTGACACCGCCAAAATTTTCGACCAGCAGGTAATAAAAATACGCCCTGATGAACCGCATCTCAGCCACTCTTTTTGATTTAATGCTTTCAGCTAAGCCGGGAATGATGTCCGCTTTATTGATTGCTGTGTTGCAGCGCTGTATGCCCACATACAAATTGGTGAACACCTGCGTCACATAAAGATTATCTGCAGATAAGGTTTTGTATTCATTTAACTGTGATGCCAGCTGTATGGCCTGCGCTGATGCACCGCTAACAGATTCTACTTCACCACGGGTAAAAATATCTGTGCCCCAGCAAAATAGCCAGGGGTCACCATTATAAATATCTCTCATGGAAGAATAGCAGGAATTGATCAGCTTTTCATATCCATTTGCATCCACATAAAAATTGTCGCCGGTTATTCCACTGATGTTCTCTTCTTCAAGAAATTTTTTACAGGAGAAGCTACCTGAGATCAGTACTAATAATACCGTAATATATATAAATCGTTTCATGATAAACTCTTTTTAAATTAAAATCCAAGATTAATTCCGAACAGGTAAGCGGTTGGGCTTACCGCCGTTCCAAAGCTGTTGTTACTTGCCCATTCCGGATCAAAACCTTCGTATTTGGTAAATGTAAAGGGATTAGTAGCTGTTGCATAGACCCTTAAATTCTTCACGTTGATCTTAGTAAGCAAAGTCTGTGGCAAATTGTAACCGAGGGTAATATTGGCGATCCTTACAAAAGAGACATCTCTGTAAGTGGGAATATTGGCATATGGCCCAGGATTTCCTGGCTGGAAATAGGTCTGAGAGGGATTAGATGGCGTCCAGTAGTCGACTTTTACCTGATTATAATCCTGGGTGTAATTCATAAAGGTAGCATCAAATGAGCTCACAAACTGCTCCCCCTGTCTGGTATAAGCCATGACATACAAATCGACATTTCCATACTTAAAGGTATTCGCAATGGAGCCAGTCCACCTTGGTATCCTTTTTCCAATGATCTGTTTGTCATTGCCATTAATTATCCCATCGTTGTTCAGATCTTTTACGCGGATCTGCCCCGGCTTTTGTGAATATTTTGCAGCCTGGGCTTCTTCTCCCAGTTGCCATATCCCGTCAAAAACATAGTTATAATTAACCTGGACCGGCTGACCGATAAATAAACTGCTCCCTATGTCATCTTTTTTAGCGCCATATAATTCCAATATTTCGTTCTTATTGACATCATACACGATATCCGTTCTCCAGGAGAACTTACCGCTCTGAACGTTAATGGTGTTCAGTCCGACTTCTATTCCTTTATTTTTCAGCTTACCAATATTATCTGTTATCGAACTCCAGCCAGAAGGTACGGGAAGCTGACGGTTCATTAAGATATTTTCAATAAGGCGGTCATAAACATCTACGCTACCCGAAATACGATCTTTCAGGATACCGAAATCCAGACCCAGGTTAAGTTCCTTGGTTTTCTCCCATGATAAGTTTTTGTTGGCAAGCTGGTTAGGTGCGTATCCAGACGCATTGGTACCACCAAAATCATAAAACGTTTGTCCCAATGTAGCTTGTGTGGAATAAGCATCAACGCGATCATTCCCGGTTATGCCATAGCTTAATCTCAACTTCAGGTTATT
>CBFGNP010000399.1:0-4883 GCA_965650095.1 uncultured Pedobacter sp.
CGGGCTCTATCTGGCAGGACAGTTTATGGAAGCACATTCTGGCCATATTTCTTATAAAAATAGGGCCGAAGGTGGATGTGTATTCAATATCTGTCTCCTAAAAGGAAAAGAACATCTTGTTGGGCAGATCATTGAAGAAGAACAGGAAGGCTCAGAAGCGCTTTTTAATGAAATGTATGCTGCTGCACTTCCTGAATCTGCAGCGCAAAATAATATCAGTCTGGATGTAAACCTGGTTAGCGATAGACAGTCTATTCTGGTTGTTGATGACGAAAGGGATATCCGTCAGTATATTTCCAGTCTTTTCTCTGGCATTTATACTGTTTACCAGGCAGAAAATGGCGAACAGGGACTTCAGCTCGCGGCGGAAAAACTTCCAGACCTCATCATTACAGATTTCAAAATGCAAGGAATAGATGGGATAGAATTCTGTCAGATGATCAAATCCAATCCTACGCTTTCCTATATCCCCGTCATTCTATTAACGGCAAGTTCATCTCAGGAAGTGAAGCTGAAAAGTGTACATGGTGGTGCTGATGACTATATTAACAAACCCTTCGAACGCGAATACCTCATTGCCAGGGTAGCCAATCTGCTGCGTAACAGGAATAATCTCCAAAACTATTTCTATAACGAAATTACCCTTAAAAGTAATGCTGTGGTGGTATCTGAAGAGTACAAGAAATTTTTGGATACCTGTATCCTGGTTGTTGAAAATCACCTTACCGATTCCGACTTTGGCATAAAGGCGCTTGCCGATGAGATAGGAATGAGCCACTCCAATTTGTATAAACGTGTGAAAAGCATTTCAGGACAATCGGTGAATTCCTTCATCCGCTTCATCCGTTTGAGGAAGGCTGCAGAGCTGATGATCAACTCAGACCATAATGTAACCGAGGTAGCTTTCCGTTCGGGATTTAATGATGCCAAATATTTCGGCAAACAGTTCTCAAAACTTTTTGGAGCAACCCCCTCTGAATTTATCAGAAAACACAGGAAGACTTTCAATAAAAGGTATAAAATGAAATAGATATGTTTCATCATACTGCCGATTTTAAGGGTAAAATGGCTTTTTAGGTATTGCTAAAGCGGTTTGGCGAAAATACACTCCTATTTTACGAATTTATACCCATCATTTTTTTTAGCTCGTACCATCTTCGTATCAACCAAATATTGATATGTTATGATGACTGAGAAATTGATTGCACTATGGGAAGGAACACTAAGGGGAAATGAGCGCGATTATGCACAATTGCATGCAAAACTTTATCCAAAGCTTTTCGTTTTTACCACCAGGATGTTAGATGATGATGACCTGGTAAATGATCTTTTACAAGACCTTTTTATTAAGTTCTGGGAGAACAGAGAAAAAATCGGAACGATCAGGAATGTGGAGGCCTACTTTTATAGATCTGCCAGGTCGATCGTACTTAACCACATCCGTCTCACCAAACACCGCGAAACTAAGCTGACCTTAATGCCCGCTCCAAGCTTAGTCTTCTCGGCAGAGGAGATCATGGTATCTAATGAATCAGATTCGTTGATGAAGCAACAGATGGTAACAGCACTCAATTCGCTTCCTGCCAAACAGCGGGAAATACTCACCATGCGTTTTTATGATGAGCTTAGCTATCCACAGATTGCCGATATTCTTAAGATCCGTTATCAGTCAGTAATAAACCATGTTTATCGTGCGGTACAAACGCTTCGGCAGGTCTCAGACCTTTCATCCGTTTATGCAGCTTAGTAAAAAAAATGAAACTATATAAAATGAGAATGAACCATAAAGGCAAATGTCTGTTCAGATTTGTCATTGTCCTGTTTGCGCTGTTATACACGGCAACAGGTATGGCACAGCAACGAAAATCAATCCTTCCCGGCGAACTTTGGCCAGATGATAAGGGAAACCATATCCAGGCACATGGGGGAGGGATTACAAAAGTGAATGATACCTATTATTGGTATGGAGAAGAGCGCCGTCAGGGACTGGATTCTAATTATAGGTACGTGAGCTGCTATTCATCAAAAGATCTGATGAACTGGAAATTTAGGGGAGATGTATTTAAAATGACCGATCCTGACAGCCTTGGAAAAAAATGGGTATTGGAACGCCCAAAGGTTTACCATAACATCAAAACCAGAAAATACATCATGTATATGCATATCGATGGGCAGGTAAAGGGCCAGAAAGGTAATTATAGCTATGCGCGGGTAGGTGTGGCAATTGGTGATTCTCCAACAGGACCCTTCAACTTTATTCGTACTTTCCGCCCCTTAGGCCAGGAAAGCCGTGATATAGGCCAGTTTATAGATGACGACGGATCTGCTTATCTTATTTTTGAAGACAGGCCGGTTAAAGGCTTTCATATTGCGAAACTTTCTGAGGATTACCTGGATGTTGAAAAAGATATCTGTATCATTAAAGCACCCCTGGAAGGCGGAGCGGTGGTAAAATATAATGGACTTTATTATGCGATTGGTTCAGCACTGACCAGTTGGAACCCAAATCCCAATAAGTACGCAACTGCTAAATCCCTGGCAGGACCATGGTCCGAATTCGAAGATATTGCTCCTGCTCAGACCAATACCTATGGATCACAGTCTACCTTTATGCTTAAGGTTGTAGGCACAAAATCAACTGCTGTAATCTTTGTGGCCGACAAATGGAAACCCCGCACCCAATGGGATTCCCGATACCTTTGGATGCCCCTGGAAATTGGTGATGGCAAACTCAGGCTTCCCGAACCTAAACCATGGCGTATCAATGTGAAAACAGGAGAAACAGCGTTCATAAAATAATTTAATCCCAAACTATGAAAAAAATACAGTGTCTTTATTTAATAGTTTATTTTCTGTTTTTTTTAAGTTCCATTTCATCAGCACAGCAGAAATTCATACATCCTGGTATCCTCTTTTCAAGCTCAGGTCTACAAAGAATACATCAGACCGCCCAGGATAAAAGTTCGGTCGGTTACGCATCTTTTGAGCTATTAAGGGATAATCCACTGGCCAGCGCAGACTATAAGATGAAAGGGCCGTTCAGGGTAATATCCAGGGATGGGGAGTTCGGGAATACCAAGAGCCGGATGGAAGCAGATTTCAGCGCGGCTTATCTTAACAGTCTTATGTGGATAGCTACACGCGATCAAAAACATGCCGAAAAGGCCATTGCAATATTGCTGGGTTATGCAGATTCCCTTCAGCGCATTCCACCTACCAACGATGCACCATTATTGGTCGGATTGGAAGGAACCAAGATTATCAATGCCCTGGAAATTCTGAAACACGATTTTAAAAGGGCAGACCCCAGAAAGCTTGAGCGGATAGCCCAAATGGTAATAGGGATTTTTTTGCCAGTCTGTGAGCAGTTTTATGCAAGCCCTGCTTATACAAATGGAAATTGGGGACCCATAGTGACAAAATTCTACCTCTCGGCCGCAATCTATTTTGATGATCAGAAAATGTATAATAAAGCTGTACATTTTTATCTCCATGCTAATGATAATGGATCCATAGCCAATTATATAGATGGGGAAACCGGACAGATCCAGGAAAGCGGTAGAGACCAGGGGCATTCCCAATTAGGGATCGGGGCAATGGCCACTATCTGCGAGATTGCATGGAAACAGGGGGATGACCTTTATGGCGCACTTGATAACCGGCTGTTAAAAGGATTTGAATATACTGCCAGCTATAACCTCGGCAACGAGGTTCCGTTTAAAAAATGGAAGGATATTACCGGAAAATATAGTGATTGGGAACAGATATCTGTTACGGGAAGGGGTAGGTTTATCCCCATCTACCAAATGGTTTACAACCATTATGTACGGAGAAAGGGGCTTTTAATGCCTTTTACCCAGCAGGTAATATCAAAAATGGGCGCAGAAGGTTATGATCGTGATCAACCGGGTTTTGGAGGCTTACTTTACCTTGGCAGCAAATAGTTTTACATTATCAATCATCATTTTATCTGATTCTTTTTTTCGATTCCCTTAGGGCAGTCAATGTCATTAAGTTAAGCGCGGCGGTCGTCAGTCTGTCCGAAGGACTCCTGTGGAGAGCGTAGTCGAAGACTTCTTTAGATTGATCAAGCGCAAATAAATGCTCTTCGACTAGGCTATCATTGGCAGATCTCTATAGAAAGATCGTCATTGCGAGGCACGAAGCAATCTTAAGACGATCGCTAACAACCTGCGCATTAAGATTGCTTCGTCGGCTGAAAAAGCCTTCTCGTAATGACGATTCCTCAAAGCCTATACTGGCATCTGGATTAGTATCTGATAATAAACGTGAAAAAGACGTTCATTTTGCTAAACTGGTTTTGTTTAATTAAGTTTGGGTAGCCAGATATAAGCAATTCACATAACCAGGATATTCTCCAACAAACAATTTTTGGATATTTAGAGTATCACAGCGGCAACCTGGTGTCATTATTCATGAAATCCGAAAATCTTTTATCCTGTCGGATCTTTCATTAACATAAAAGAAACCCTATAACCATTGATGAATAAAGTTATCATATTTCTGATTTTTCCCTTACTGATGCAATTTGTGGACAAAGCTTTTGGCCACGTTCCGGCTCCAGTTTCTCCAAAAAGTATTTATGTTTCCGCATCTGGGAGCGATAGGGCAAATGGCTCGGTAACAAAACCTTTAAGAACAATTAGTTATGCTGTTTCAAGGGCAATGCCTGGAGATAGGATACTTGTTTCGGCAGGAGTTTACCGTGAATCGGTAGTGTTTGAACGTGGTGGAAGTTCGGAGCACAAAAGGATTACGCTGCAGGCCTTAAACCAGGCAAAAGTTATGATCAAAGGTTCTGACCGGAAGACAGGCTGGGTAAAGGATAAGAACAAACTTTGGAAATGTATGCTGGATTCTTT
>CBFGNP010000400.1:0-4863 GCA_965650095.1 uncultured Pedobacter sp.
AGCGCTGATTCCTAAACTATTTAATGGGGAGCCATCCTATCAGGTTGCTCAGCTGTTTGATTCACAGGAAAACGAAGCTTACTATGGCCTGGGGCAACATCAACAAGGCCTGGTTAACTACAGCGGTCGCAGGGTAGATCTTATACAATACAATACTGAGATCGGTGTTCCTTTTGTGGTCTCTAACAAGGGTTATGGCTTGCTCTGGGACAATTATTCAATTACCCGTGCGGGCGATGTGAGAGATTATCAGCCCATAACCGCATTAAAACTATTTTCTAAGGGAGGTGAAGCCGGCTGGCTTACCGCTACTTACTATTCAAAGAGCGACCGGGATAAGGTATTGTTAAGACAACCCATCTCAGAAATAGCGATAAACTGGCTAACAGATCAGCATAAGTTTCCGGCAAATGTAAAAATGAAGGATGCTGTTGTACAGTATGAAGGTGCTGTTGAAAGCGAATTAGAGGGATTGTATCAGCTACAGCTAAAATACGCAGGATATATTAAGGTCTGGTTTGATGATCAGTTGGTTGCTGATTACTGGAGACAGGCATGGAATTCAGGATCCGCAATACTGGATTTACCGCTAAAAAAAGGTAAAAAGACTAAGATTAAGATGGAATGGACTCCGGACGGAGGGGAATCTTATCTGGGGTTAACCTGTCTTCCCCCTCTGCCAGAGTCCTTAAGAAATACTTTTGCCCTTAGCTCGGAATCAGGTGCAGCAGTGAATTACTATTTTATTCAGGGTTCGACTGCAGATCAGGTAATTAGCGGCTACCGTACAGTTACCGGAAAAGCTGTACTGATGCCAAAATGGGCAATGGGCTTTTGGCAAAGCAGGGAACGGTATAAAACACAAGATGAAATATTATCAACCGTGAAGCAGTTCCGTGACAGGAAAATTCCGATTGACAATATTGTATTGGATTGGTCTTACTGGAAAGAACCGGAATGGGGAAGTCAGCAGTTTGATCCTGCCAGGTTTGCTGATCCCAAAGGAATGATCAAAACTCTGCATAGCCAAAATGTACATCTGATGATCTCTGTATGGCCGAAGTTTTACAAGGGATTTGACATTTATGACGATTTAAACAAAGCGGATTTCCTTTATAAAAGAAATATTGCAGATGGCCGTTTAGACTGGATAGGTAAAGGTTATTCAAGTACTTTTTACGACGCCTTTAATCCAAAGGCCAGAACAGCGTTCTGGAATCTGATGAACAAAAGATTGTATAGCAAAGGCATCGATGCCTGGTGGATGGATGCTACAGAACCGGATATGCATTCTAATTTACCGGTTGAGATTAGAAAGGACCTCATGAACCCAACTTATGAGGGCTCATCAACAACTTATTTTAATGCATTCCCATTGGTAAATGCCAAAGGTGTTTATGAAGGGCAGCGTAAAGTCAATAATGAAAACAGGGTATTTATTTTAACACGTTCCGCTTATGCTGGCTTGCAACGGTATGCGGCAGCAGCCTGGAGTGGCGACATTGCCTCGCGATGGGAAGATATGAAAACCCAGATCAGTGCGGGCGTAAACTTTTCTCTTTCCGGCATGCCTTACTGGACTATGGATATCGGTGGTTTTTCTGTAGAACAGCGTTATGAGAAGCCCGATAAACAAAATCTTGAAGAATGGCGGGAATTAAACACCCGCTGGTATCAGTTTGGTGCTTTTGTTCCTTTGTTCAGGGTCCACGGACAGTTACCGTTTAGAGAGATCTATAACATAGCGCCAGAAAATCATCCTGCCTATAAAAGCATGCTGTATTACAATAAACTCAGGTATAGATTGATGCCATACATCTACTCGATTGCGGGCAGCACATATCATAAAGACTATACCATGATGAGAGGGTTAATGATGGATTTCCCTCAGGATCTGAAAGCCGCTAATCTCTCAGATGCTTATCTTTTTGGTCCCTCTTTGCTGATTAATCCTGTTTATAAGTATAAAGACAGAGACAGAACGGTTTATTTGCCATCAGGACAAGGCTGGTATGATCTGTATAGCGGCAGGTATTTTAACGGCGGACAAACTATTAAAGCAGATGCACCCTACGAAAGAATGCCTGTCTACGTAAAAGAGGGGTCAATCCTTCCTACAGGTCCGGAAATACAATATACTTCTGAAAAGCCCGCAGATCCTCTTACCTTGTTTGTATACACTGGCAGGAATGCGTCATTCTCCTTGTATGAGGATGAAGGAACCAACTACAATTACGAAAAAGGCGCATTTGCTACGATAGACTTCAACTATCTGGAAAAAACGAAAACGCTAACTATTGGTAGCCGCAAGGGAAGTTTTAAAGGGATGCCGGAGCGCCGGACGATCAGGGTTATCGTGGTTTCTCCTAAATCAGCAAAAGCATTGGATTTCAATCAAAAAGCAAGTCATACGCTTACTTATAACGGTAAGGAGGCTATCATAAAATTATAACTAACCAAATACTAATGAATCTATTATTTACTAAATCTTATGAACGGCATGAAAAAGAATTCGACAATTAAAAGGGAAGGCATTTTTCTGCTGATGTTTCTTTCGCTACTTGTTTTCAGTGAGACTTTATTTGCTCAACAGCGTCAGATCAGTGGAAAAGTATTTGCGGCCGACAGGCTGCCGATACCAGGTGTGGCAATAAAAATAAAAGGGAAACCCGGTGGAACTGCAACCAGTAGTGATGGTAGTTATGCACTCCGTGCACAAACAGGAGACGTATTGCAGATCAGCTCCGTTGGCTTTGTACCGAAAGAGATCACGGTTGAGGAAAACAGTGTCATCAATATCAGTTTAATGGAAGACAACCAAAACCTGAATGAGGTGGTGGTGGTAGGCTACGGCGTTCAGCAAAAGAAACTGGTTACAGGTGCAACAGTTCAGGTTAAAGGGGAAACCTTACAAAGACAAAGTACAACCAATGCGCTGCAGGGTTTGCAGGGGCAAACACCTGGTGTACAAATTGCATCCACATCCGGGCAGCCAGGCGAAAATATTAAGGTTACCATAAGGGGCTTAGGTACTATTGGGAACTCGGGGCCGCTATATGTAGTAGATGGCGTACTTACCGGGGATATTACTTATTTAAATTCCTCAGATATTGAATCCATTGACATTTTAAAGGATGCCGCTTCTGCAGCCATCTACGGCTCGCAAGCAGCTAACGGAGTTGTACTGGTAACTACAAGACAAGGTAAGCGTGGACAGCCCGGGCAAATTACGTTTGATGCCTATGCAGGTGTACAAAATGTGGCAAAAAAAGCGGATATGCTTAGCGCTTCTGAATATGCTGCTATAATGAGTGAAGCCGCTATAAACGGGGGCAAACAACCCTTGTTTACAAATGATCAGATTAAAGCCTTCGGTAAAGGAACGGATTGGATTGACCAGATGTTTGTTGACGATGCATTAACCCATAATTACGCTCTTGGAGCATCAGGCGCGTCTGATGCTTCTGTTTATTCTTTGGGCCTTTCTTACACCGGGCAGGAAGGCGTTGTAGGTGGCAAGCGTTTATCTAACTACCAGCGCTACGGCTTTAGAGTTAACTCCGAACATAATTTTTATAAAGACATCATTAAACTTGGCCAGCATCTTACTTATACTGATATAAAAAACAATGGTATAGGCGTTGGCAACCAGTATAATAATTCCCTGCGCGGCGCTTTTAACACCAGTCCTTTTGTGCCGATGTATGATGAGAATGGAAATTTTTTTGATAACAGTGCATCCACCTGGAATAATGGGGAGGCAAATCCTTACGCCCTGATGGTGTATAACAACCAGAACAGAAGAAACAGTCAGCGCTTGCTCGGTGATATTTACCTGTTGATAGAGCCGATTAAAAATTTGAAGTTCAGAACCAGCCTGGGTATGGATTACAACGCTGGCGAGAGCCGTTCTTTTACGCCAATCTACAATCTTCCCATCTGCGCTTATAGCACCACTACCAAAGTTAACCAGTCTATGAATAAGGGTAAATCGCTGATTTGGGATAACTTGCTGAGTTATAAATTTACTATGCATAATGACCATACTATCGAAGCAATGGTCGGTAGCTCTGCCTATCGTGCCGATGGTTCCAGCATTTCCGGTACCAATACAAATTTGATATTTGATGATCTGGACCATGCCTGGTTAAGCAATGCTACAGGTGCAAATATTGCTGGTATCACGATAACCGGTAAGCCGGATGACGCTGACCGAAGGTTATCTTATTTCGGCAGGTTGAATTACAACTATAAAGAAAAATACCTGCTGAATGCTACTTTCAGGGCCGACGGATCCTCAAGATTTGCAACGCAAAACCGCTGGGGATATTTTCCTTCCGTTTCCGGTGGTTGGGTAGTTACTAATGAAGACTTTATGGAGGGCCAGAAAAATTGGCTCGACTTTCTTAAGCTACGTGCCAGTTGGGGCCAGGTTGGGAATCAAAGTATCGCCGCCTTTCAATACCTTGCACCAATCCAACTGTCTAACACCAATTACATTTTTGGCCCTGATGAAGGTGTGCTTACTCCGGGGGCCTATCCAAGCAGGATCAGTAACCCTGGATTAAAATGGGAAACATCAGAGCAGACGAATATCGGTTTCGATGCTAATTTTTTGAAAGGCAAGTTTGGTTTGAACTTCGACTGGTATAACAAGACTACAAAAGACTGGCTGATATCTGCACCCATTCTTGCCACCGCCGGAGCTGATGCCCCGTTCATCAACGGAGGTAATGTAAAGAATACAGGTATTGAATTAGCGCTGACTTACAGAGACAACGTGGGTGATTTTAATTATTCTGTTGGTGTTAATGGCGCTTACAATAAAAACAAGGTAGGTAACATTCCTACCGCAGATGGTGT
>CBFGNP010000401.1:0-4862 GCA_965650095.1 uncultured Pedobacter sp.
CCGAATGCAAAATTTGTCAGGTTCTTTATACGCTCCCACTTATAATTATGGGTATCAAACCAATAAAAACCATTATTGCCGCCGATAAGCAAAGTATGTCCCTGCACCGGCAGAATGCTATAAATACCGATATTGCTTTTATCGGGAGGAGGAACTGCACTGAAGCTGTTTTTCCGGGGATCAAAATTAAAGAGGCCGTTCCAGTAAGTGCCAACCCAGATTGTCCCGTCTTCATGGTAAGCCAGTGTCCAGATATCATTGGGGTTTTTAAGCCCTGGTAATTGCTTTTGCTGAAAATTGGTAAAGCGTTGTGTGCGTTTATCGAATCTGTTTAAGCCGCCGCTCCAGTTTCCGAGCCACAACTTTCCGTCTTTGTCTTCCACGATGGCATTAACAGATTTTCCGACCATAGCACCGGATAATTTGGGATTGGGCTGATAGGTGGTGAAGGAACCTGTGGTTTCATTATACCGGTTAAAACCATCATCTGTTCCAACCCAGACTATGCCGGACCGGTCACAAAGCAGGGACCATATTTTATTGTTGCTGATAGATGAGGGAATGTTGTCATCATGATAAAAACGCTGAAACTGCTCAGAAAGTGGATCCAGGACATTTAAGCCATCCATTGTTCCAATCCATAAACGGCCCTTACGATCTTCAACAATGGTACTGATATAGTTATTACTGATCGAAGCATTGTCGCCTTCTTTATGGTAAAATATCTTGAAGGTATAACCATCGAAACGGCAGAGGCCATTTTCTGTTCCAACCCATATAAAGCCTCTTTTGTCTTTAAGACTTGCCGTCGTATTTTTTGAGGGCAACCCATCCGCTATCGTATAAGTTTTAAGCGCATAGTTGCCATAGATAGGTGCCTGGTTACTTCCTGACAAGACTTGGGCATAGGTTACAGTGAGCTGAACTTCAAAAAAAATCAGAAGAATAAGATACTGGATAACACGCATGTCTGGTAAAAAATCGGATTTATGATTAGCCCTTAGCATATATACTCAAAATATGCCATATCTGACGAATTATTGTGAACATTATGCTTTGACGGCAATAATTATACTCCAATTTTCATAAACGCGCGATAAAGGAAATTTGATCCGATGTAATTTCTTCATTTTTTTAGCAGTGATGTGCTGTTCGACTTTGACGAAATCAAGGAAAAGATTTGTATTTCTCAATGCGCGATTTAATGCTCAGCACTGCCCCTGTTAACGATGGAGAAGTCACGTTTAATTTAATATCCCCAGCGGTTTTCCCTGTCCGGATCACCACAAGCGCCTTACCATGCCAGGCTTTCCGGGTCTTGCCTGCATATGGATCCGGATCTTTCAGATTGGCGTTATCAATACCTGCAATCGTTCCGGGGCCTTCTATTTCGAAGTGCAGCTCGTTTGCAGCGTTTGGTTGTAACCGGCCTTGCTGATCAATGAGGTTAACGGAAACGAAGACTAAATCCTGTCCGTTAGCTGCTACGACATGATGATCTGCAATCAATTTTATGGCGGCCGCATTTTGGGAAGTCGATAACACCTTGGTTTCCATTTCCTTATTGTCTTTTATACCAATCGCGCTTAGCTCTCCAGCAGTGTATGGAACTGAAAACGTTGCCTTGAACTGTTGCGCCTCAGTTGTTTCGCGTTCGCCAAGCAGTTTTTTGTTCAGGTATAAGCGGACTTTAGGATATTTGGAATACACTTCAACCTGCAACGCTTTGCCTTCGTATCCCGGCCAGGACCAGCTTTCCCATGTTGGCCATACTGACCATCCGGTTTCTTTAATTTGCAGTGGCTCAGGATTGGGCTCCCGGACTGCCAGATACAGTTTTTCGGTATTGTTATACAACATGCTTCGGTAATGGGATATGGGTTTACGCCAACCGATCAGATCAATATCTCCACAATAGGCGCCATGCCAAGGAAAGAGGTCATTGCTACTATGAAAGCTCGCTGGCTCACCTGAATAATACGACCGTCCAATTCCGGATTCGCCCAGGTAATCCAGTGCAGTCCAGACAAAATCGCCTATAATATAGCTGTTGTCCTGAACCAGCTTCCAATTCCCGAAAGCATCCCTTGGATACGATTCTGTTTGAACGATGATTCGGGAAGGCACTCTTGAGTGGTCGGACACCGCACGATGCAACTGATAATTATAGCCCGCGATGTCATGCGCCGCCATTAATGGATCAAATATTTCCCAGTCTTTATCCCAGGTGGTCATGGCAGAAGTCACAGGTCTGGAAGGATCGATCTCACGTACATGGGTTGCAAGCAGCTTTGCAGTCGCTACGGCTGTCGGCTCCTTTCTTTCGATGATCTCATTCCCTGTACTCCACATGATCACAGATGGATGATTCCTGTCGCGCAAAACCATTGCACTGAGGTCGGTTTTCCACCAGTCGTTGAAGTTTACAGCATAATCGTACTTGTTCTTCGCAGTTCTCCAGCCATCAAAGGACTCATCGATCACCATCAGTCCCAATTTATCGCAGGCATTAAGAAATGCTTCAGACGGTGGATTGTGAGCGGTACGCACTGCATTAAATCCAGCTGCTTTGAGGAGCTCGACACGGCGCTCTTCGGCGCGGTCAAAAGCGGCAGCACCAAGACATCCATTGTCGTGATGTACGCAACCTCCATTCAGCTTAACTGTTTTTCCATTCAGCTGAAACCCGCTTTCGGTGGAAAACTTAAGAGAACGGATGCCAAAATCTGTCGTGTTCATATCAACATTTTTACTGTCTTTTACCACATGAACCCTGGCTTTGTAACGATGTGGCGCCTCGGGCGACCATAGCAGCGGTTTCTTTAGGATAATGTTTTGAGTGAATACTTTTTCGGCATGTGCAGGGAGCATTACTTTTAACTGATGATCGCCCACTTTTTTTGCAGAGGAACCAAGAAGATCGGTCCTGAGTGTTATGTTTTGAGCCAGGTTTGTTTCGTTCCTAACCCTGGTTTCCAGTTTTACAGTTGCCTGGTCAGATGAAATCTCAGGTGTTGTAACTGCAACACCCCACTGTGTAATGTGTATGGGATCAGTAACGATCAGCCAAACATGGCGATAAATCCCTGAACCACTGTACCAGCGACTGTTTTTTTGTTTCGAGTTGTCTACCCGTACAGATAGCACATTTTCTTTGTTTAGATTGAGGAACGGCGTGAGGTCGTAGCTGAAACCAGAATAACCATAAGGGTATACTCCGAGCGACTTCCCATTAAGGAAGACCTCTGAATTCATGTATACACCTTCAAAATATATGGAAACTCGCTTGCCGCGCCAGGTTACAGGTGCGCTAAGTGTTTTTCGATACCAGGCTATACCTGAAGGAAAGAAACCACCATCCCCTCCCATTGGATGCTTTGGATCAATCTTTCCTTCAATACTCCAGTCATGCGGCAGATCGAGGCTTCTCCAGTTTTTGTCGTTAAAGTTTCCTGCGCTGGCTTTCGGCTCATCCCCAAGATAGAATTTCCAGTCCTGATCCAGTAACTGCTTACCTCCGACCTGTGCCTGAGCAGCTGCCGTTATCCAACCGCAGCATAGTAAAGCCAGGAGGATGGCTATTGTTTTCAAAAAGTTAAACATATTTTTATATTTGGCTAGGACTAATGTAAGCAATAAACGTCAAACAGACGATTATTGCTTACTCCCGCACAAAAAAACAGTCAGATCAAATAAAATCTACTTCTGACTATCGGAATTTACAGGATCATTGATACCGCATTTATATAACTGCTAAACTATTAGTCTATCTGTGCTAATTCGCTGCTTTATTACTGCAATAAGCAGTACGAAACCAGTCCAATAGCAGTCGAATAGCAGACCAACAGCAGTATAATATCATAATCATCCTGTATCTCTTATCCCCTAGTCTAAAAGGCAGTTAAACTATTCCTGACCTAACGGTGATCGTTAAACGCCTTTTCAAATTCCACCGCAAAGTCCTCTAGCTTTACTTTTCCAAATGATAAAGGTTTGTGATCAAAATAGTGTGCAAATAATTTGCCGCTCCTGATGGCCTCACCCATTTCTACATAACTCTTGGCTATTACGTCAGATAAGCCCGCCTGCAACATACCTTTTAAAGCATCTTCGTCACTAAACTCCAGCCAGGGAAGTTCTGGCTTACCAATGGCTGCACCCAATGTGCTTGCTACATTTTCGGCTGTACTTTCATCGCTGGTAATATAACGAACACCTTTGCCTTCAAATTCCTGCTGCAATTCTTCTGCGGCTGCGGCTGCAATATCATTGGGGTGTACCAATACAAGTGGCGTTTCCGGGCCATAGTTTGAACCCAGGATACCTGCATGTTTGATCATATCAATATTTCCCAGGAAATTGATGTAGAAAAATCCGGGGCGCAGATGTTTAATAGCTACACCATCCAGCTTGCTATAGCTTTGCTCTACATCGTGCAGGCCGGAAATAGGGCCAGTACCGCCATCTAAGTGTGCTCCGATACTACTCAGGTTAACTACGCGTTTAACCCCAGATGCCTTAATGGCTCCGACATATTTCTCGCCAATGCCGGCTATAAATTCCCTGATATTTAAAGCGCCAAAGTTTGGCGGCACCATGGTGTAGATGGCATCTTTGTCCTGAAAATTTGCGGTTAAAAACGCCATATCTTCAACAGAGCCGATAGCAGCTGTTGCGCCAAGCGCCTCAATGGCATTGGCCTTATCTGGATTGCTGCTAATGATGGTCACCTGATGTCCGGCAGCAACTAAAATCTCTGCCAATGGTTTACTGATATTTCCTAGTGATCCTGTGATGGTAAACTTCATAACTATTTATTTTAAAATGTTAATTACAAAGGTATATTTGTACTTACTTTTATG
>CBFGNP010000402.1:0-4846 GCA_965650095.1 uncultured Pedobacter sp.
ATCTTAAAGCAGATTTCAAATCAATGATCGCTGCAGGGTATAATGCCTCGGTTGATAAACGGTACTCCACCGTAAAACAGGCATAACCTAAGGCTGCAAGATGTTGCGCCAGCGGAATATGCTGTGTACGGTTTCCCGAACGCCATCCACCCCCATGCACAATTAATATTGCAGGAGTTGCCTTCATCTGCTTTTTAGTGGGCCGGAATGCATCAATATGCAAATCACGGTTTCCAATTTTGCAATAAACCAGGTTACGCGCTTCTTTTACATCTGATGTAATGCTGTCAGGAACGATCCTGATGAAAGGATAGCGCTTCACATTTAGCCGGTAATCCTTCATCGTATTATAGCTCGTGTCGGGAATACCAGTGCGCCACTCCAGATTTTGAGCGGCGGCACTTAAAGAGATCAGCATTAAAAATAGCAGGATGGTGTTTTTCATGGGGTTAAATCAGATTATTGTTGAGCCAGTCCATAACCATTGGTCACTTTCCCTTTCGAGCCCCTAACGGTTTCTGAAGGAATTGGCCAGAAGTATCGTGGCGGCTCGCCGGCGCTGGTTATGCCCGAAAGCAGGTTTCTTTTGTAAACAGCTTCATTATTTACGATATCGATCCCCCAGTTTGTTTTTATATAGCCATTGGCCTGCAAGCTAAGCGCCTCTGCACTCGTTGGATCAATATACCTGAATAAACCTTTAATATCCACATTATGGTTGGTGCCAATTACTTTACTGCTTACAGCAGACAATGTACTGTAGTCGTATTGTCCTCTCCAGGCAGGATAAGTCGCTGTATTTGTTGTGTCTGTACAATCAAAAGTTAAGGGATTAGTTAGATGTACCATTTTTATCCAGATGTAATTTGATATGGTGTTTCCATTGGCAAACTGGTAAAATCCTTGTGAGCGCAGTCCACTAACCATCACGGTGAATTGCTGCTGTGCAGCCACGGCGCTTTCAGAAAATACTCCCGAACGGATCATGTCGAACCTTCGGGTACCTTCACCTAATAATTCCAGTTTGCGTTCTTTCCATACAGCATCTTTTAAAGCCTGACCGGATAAGCCACTCAGGTTATATTTTGTGCTGCCAAAAGCTCTGGCTCTGATTTGGTTGATGATATCCAATGCATCGTTCTCCTTAAGTTCCGCTTTAGCTTCAGCAAGCATCAGCATCACATCAGCCAATCGCATTACCGGCCAGTTTAAGCCAGAACTTCTTTGCGAGGCTACATAAGGAGGATTCATTCGGTTATCATCCCATTTATTGGTCGCAATTCCACCGGCTACTTTATTCCCCGGAACAAAAGAGCCAATTTTTTCGTTTCCGTCACCGTTACTTCCCGTAACAGCAACACTCACATCCCTGCGCTTATCGGCATTGATATAATCTCCATAATATACCGCAGGGTTGATTCTGAGTGCTCCAAACACTTTATTAGGCGCTGCGTTAGCGCTTCCTCCGTCTGATGTTCTGCCAAAGGCATAGCTGTATTCACTTGTGGTGGTGATCGATCCCCCTTGAATGTTTCCTACTTCGAAGATTGACTCCGGACTGATCTGAAAATCGTGTGTGTATTGGAAGTGGCGTTGAAAAGGGTTATTTGCAAAACCTCTTGGATCTGTAGTAACCAGCGCCGCCGTTCCTCTATTGTCCAATGCTTTCTGGAAGTAGGTTTTGGCAGTTTCGTAATAAGTCAGATAGTCGGTGCGACGGGCATACACTGATTTAAAAACTTCATTACCTTTTCTGGTAAAAGATACTGATCCATACAGGTCAGGCACATCCGTGCGGATAGTCTGATAGCCACCTGATGAAAGCGCTACAAGGCCTATCAGTGAATTACAGAAGGTGCGCGACATGCGTTCTGCGGTAATTCCGCCTTCTCCTATTTTATACATTAATGGCTCCACCTGTTTCAGATCTGCAATCAGATTGTCGTAAATGGTAAAGCGCGATGTCAATTGGTAATCTGTTGCTTTTTGATTTTCATAGCCGTAAGGCACATCGCCAAAGTGCTTAACCAGTTCGAAATAAAAATAGGCCCTCATGGTGATGGCTTCTCCATAAAGATGTGTCCATTCTGATGTTCTTCCCGCAGCTACATCAGCTTTGTATGCTTCTTTATCGGCAATCAGGGCGGCGACTTTTGCTGCGCGACCTAATGCAGCATAAAATCCGTCAAAGCCCCCTTTTACGGCATCAATTGGTAGCAACTCGGGTTTAAGGATGGCGTTCAGGTTGTTACTGGAATTGTCTTCAGGATACATTTCAGCGTCAGAGCCTATCGGATCGTTCCAACGGTAAATCCCCATGATAGAATTCTGTCTGTAAATGGCGTAAGCTGAAGAAAGTGACTTAAAGGTCTCAGCTGGTGTTGAGGTAACAAATTCATCGTCGACACTGGATGGAGACTTGGCATCCAGAAAATCCCGTTTGCATTGACTAAATGTAAGGCAAAGTACGAGTGCTGTTGCTGTATATTTTATAAAAGTTTTCATTTTTGATCTTTTAATAGTTAGAAATTAAGGTTCATTCCGAAAACAAATGACCTTGCACGCGGGTAAGAACCGAAGTCAAGCCCGGTTGTGGGATATTTTGAACTGTTAAAATTGTCGTTTGTACCCACTTCAGGGTCCAGGCCGCTGTAATTCGTAACGGTAAACACGTTGTACACGCTGCCGTACAGATAAATGTTTGTGATTTTTGCTCTGGCCAGCCAGGTTTTAGGCAAGCGGTAACCCAGGGTAGCGGTGTTTAAGCGAAGAAAGGAACCGTTTTCAATGCCCAGTGTAGAAGTAATACCTCCTTCATTATAAGCTAAAGGTAAATTCGAAGCACCATTGGCTGCATTGAGCTGATCTGGCGTCGACAAGCGTACCAGCTGTCCGTTCACTACGTCATAAATTTTATAGGCACCATTCAGGATAGCCAGTTTATTCTCATAAACCCCTGCTTCTTTAGGCCCGTATAATGATGCCAGTTTGTTTACATTGTAAACATCATTGCCAACGCTCCAGTTGAAGAAAAGTCCCAGATCGAAATTCTTGTACGCCACATTCAGGTTCAAACCGCCTGTATGTTTAGGGTTAGTGTTACCGATAACGGATACATCATTCTCGTCAATTTTACCATCGCCATTCAGGTCCTGGTATTTAGCAACGCCCGGGTAAGCATTCTGACCGGCAGGACGATTCGCCGTCGTTAGCCCATGTACAACACCAATAAAGGTTCCGACATCCGGCACACCAGATTTAAGGGTATACAGGCCATTGTTATAGTTAAAATCAGCCGGTGTATAAAAACCAGCATAGGTTAATCCGCGGACAAGGCCAACAGGGCTTCCTTCCTTCAGGATATAATCTGAAGTTGGGTAAGATGCAGAACTTGCCCAGTTTGTACCGTATAATCCAGTAATGTTTGGCGCAAGCGCATCGATATTGCTTTTGTTGAAGTTAATGTTTCCACCTGCAGTGATATTCCAATCTTCAGTTTTGAATACTGTTGCAGAAAGAGAAAGTTCTAATCCTTTGTTGCTGGTTTGGCCGATATTGTCGAACGTGCTGGTAAAGGCGGTGATGCCCGGGATTGGTGTTTCTAACAACAGGTCCTTTGTCGTATTCCAGTAACCCTCAATTGTACCTGTTAAGCGGTTTCCAAACAAACCAAAGTCCAGACCCAGGTTACGGGTAATGGTAGTTTCCCATTTCAGATCCGGATTAGCTAATATGCTTGTAGTTTGGTAGCCTGATATGCGCTGGTGGTTGATGGCGTATTGTAAGCGTTGATCAGTGACGGAGCCCCAGGCCTGTGTAAACGAATTGGTTGGAATGGCATCATTGCCTACTGCACCATAGGATGCCCGGAGTTTTAAGTTATCCAGCCATTTCAGGTCTTTGATAAAGGCTTCATCAGAGATTCTCCAGGCAACTGCCGCTCCAGGAAAATATCCCCAGCGTTTGTTAGGTGCAAAACGTGAAGATCCATCAGCACGTAGCGTCAGCGTAACCAAATAACGGTCTGACAGAGAATAGTTTGCCCTTCCAAAGAACGACTGCAACCGGTTTGGGATCTCCACATTTGAGGAAAATGAAGCCGCACCAACAGTTGCGTCGTATTGGTTGATCTGCGCAAAGGCTGTTTCCTTGTCAAAGTTTGAAGGGAAACGGTTGGCCTGCGCAGCCAGTGAGGTTCCTCCAGTATTGGATACTTCCTGACCTGCCAGTACAGTTAACTTATTGGCATCATTTATTTTGAAGTCATAAGCTAACGTATTTGTCCAGCGCAAGCCCCAGCTGTCTGTTTTGCGGTAATCTGCTGCACCGGCAAATAATTTCTTATTGGTGGCATCTTCTACGTAGTTGTTATAGATTGCGCCCGACCAGTACTTGCGTTCTCCGAAATTCGAGTTTAAACTGAAATCGGTATGGTAGGTAAGGCCTTCGATGATCTTCCAGGTTAATGAAGAGATCGCTACCATATTCTGGCTTTTTGAATAAGGCTCGTAATCTGTGATACGTGCTACTGCACTGTAATTATCCCACATTGATGCTTTTCCGTATTGCTCAATATTACCAGCCCTGAGGGCAGCTAAATCACCCAAAACATGATTTGTTGCAATCGGGCGGAAACGATAAGCGGCAGACAGCATTGATCCACTTCCGCTGGTTACGCCTTCATCACCCAAAGCCGGGCTGCGTGTATAACGCGTATTTAGATCGAACGTAACGTTGTCGAAGATCTTTTGAGAGATTTTCAAAGTCGCATTTGCACGTTTCAGGTAAGAGTTGATCTTCATCCCCTGATCATCGGTATAGTTGGCCGAGAACAGAATTTTAGTTT
>CBFGNP010000403.1:0-4840 GCA_965650095.1 uncultured Pedobacter sp.
TTTACCAAAATAGATAGTTCCCAAATCCTTATTGGCACCTGTTTGGAGGACAAGTGCATTATTTTTTGTTTCAATAGGAATTACAATTGATTGTGCGGCAGACCTAAAAGGATGGAGAGCAGAGAAAAACAGTATTAAAAAAAATGAATTAAGGACAGTATTCAATCGGACTTTGGACATTACAATGGGGTTTTTAGCTTTATATATTTATTTCGTTATTTTAATTATTGTGGCATCACCGGCTGCCAGTATAAATTCAGTGTTAACGATAGAGCTGGATTTACGGGTAAAAAGATCTTGCAGTTGATAGCCCTTGAAAGATCGTAACCCAAGTGCAGTTGCATTTATCTCAAATTTCTTTTCTTTTTCTCCGTAATTGAAGATAGCCAGGTAATGGCTATTACCGGATCGTTTGACAAATATTTCTGAAGCATAAGTACTTGTTTCTAAAGGCTTGAAGGCCTTTCCATCTTTTATTACGGCCAGCAATTCCTGATTCTGGAACAGTTCTGCTGCACGTCCGGTCCAGGTCCCTTTCGCTGAAAAATCATCTCCGGCGATAAATGTTCCGGTAACAATTGCAGAAAGTGTCCTTGCCCGATTGGCACCGAGACTTTCCTCGCCGAGCACGACATGGTCTGCATCGATGTAATCATACAAATGGGTTTGCCACCAGCCGTAGGTAAGACTATTCAATGTATACTTTGTGTCTTTTATCGATTTAAAGGCGTCACATGCAACCCTTCTCATATGAACATACCTACCTGATGCCATGATGGGAGAAATCGCTGCGTAGACCAGCATTTTATCATCAAGCGCTTTGAGCAGAAATGACATCCCCACTTCATACGCCTGCATTCCTGTGGTAACTTTAGGATCATAAAAATGATCTGATTCTATAGCCGCATGCCCAAGGAAGTCTATTTTTATCATTTCATATCCGCATTCTTTTAGCTTCCCGATCACCAGGGCGATCCTTTGCTGTGTGCCGGGATGCGTTGGATCAAGGGCCCTGGCCCCGTCCAGATCGTGGTAACCAGCGCCCACTTTAGTCCACAGCTCAGAGAATTTATAATTTCCTCCTTCTACTCTTCTATCTCCGCCGGACTTAAAACCCCAATCGGTAAAAGGAGCCCAGTAGATGCCCGGTTTTAACCCCCTTTTTTTAACATAGTCTGCAAATTCTTTTAGCTTTGAATAGTCCCCTTCCAGGCCACCTTTTAGCAGGTTATCCCAATAAGAATCCAAATCTATATACAAGGTGCCCTCACTTCTGAAAGCTTTCAGGTTGTCTGCAAAAAAATCGGTTACCTTTACAATTTTATCAAAGGTAATTTTCTCCTGCATGGCACCCCAACTGTTCCATCCCAGAGGAGTTGGATGCTTCCATTTAAAAACAATGGGCGGTTCTTCAATTCTGTTTGCTTTTGCATAATCTTCCATGCCAGTTCTCCAATCTGCAAATAAGCCATAAAAAATCTTTGGCGATTTAACAACATTGCCTTTCAAAACACCATGGGAAATGACATCCCTTGTGATATCCTTTTCTGTAAATCCCGCCTGTACCCTGATAAAGATGTCGCCCAGGGTATCCAGCTCCGTGATGACACCAGTTTTCCAGATGCGATGATTTACCGAGCCCGAAATTATTCCCTTGAATGTATTATTGTCATAGATTGCGCCTGCCTCTGCACTGACCTGCCGCTCATTTTTTAACATCTGCTTTGAGTTATAGCTGATAAAAGTGTCGTTATCGAAAGGGATAAACACACTTCGGATCTCCCTGATCCCGTAAAAAACAGGAATGGATCCCTGAACAGGGATCATTTCATTGCTAGCGACACTGGTACCTGAAATCTCAATTTCACATAAAAAATAAGGCAGCTGATCGTAGGTATAAAATATTTGCTTCATGTCAGGTCTACCTGTCCCTTTAAGCTCAATGATGTGCTTTACCCCTTTGCCATGCTGATCTGAGATCCTAATGCTCGAATAATTTCGCTGTAAATAATCCTTTGAGCTATAAAGCTTGTTATTTTCTTTGAAGGTTGAAAAACCATTTTTTAACAGCTCATCGGAATTCTGATAGGCACTAAAAGTTCCGGACCTTAAGTCATAAATGATTTTTCCAGACCTGCCGAATTTAAAAGTAATTGCATTGGCCTGTTTCAGAAAAAAGACCATCAGGAATAGCACTGAAAGTAATTTAATTTTCGTCATTTGTGGTTTCAATTGTGTGTTGTTTAGGCTCCTTATGACTTACAAACGTTCAGCCGTTATTTCTTTTAGTTCGCCGTTTACTTTTACTTTTACTTTTTTTGCGGCAGGAGAAGCAATACGGTAGTGCACGATTTCGCCATTTTTCCAGGTCATGTCTACCGTATAATTGCCTCTCGCTTTGAAGCCTTTTATATTTCCATAGCTTTTCCAGGCATCAGGCAGTGCCGGCAACAGGTCAATAAAACCATCATGGCTTTGCAAAAGCATTTCTGCAATACCGGCGGTAGCACCAAAATTACCGTCAATCTGGAAAGGCGGGCCGGCAGACAACATGTTGGGATATACCCCACCACCTGCACCATAATTGATATCTGTTCTTAATGTTGGTTTCAATATCTCTTTTAACAATTTAAAAGCACGGTTGCCATCCTGCAACCTTGCCCAGAACAGCAGTTTATAAGCGATGGTCCAGCTAGGGCCGTCGTCTCCTCTGACTTCCAATGTTTTTTTAGCAGCTGCAGCCAGTTTTGGCGTTGAAGATGGTGTGATCTGTGAGGCGGGATACAAGCCATATAAATGGGAAATATGTCGGTGTTGGGGATCAGTTTCTTTATAATCTTCCAGCCATTCCTGGATGCGCCCATCTTTACTGATTATCCCGGCAGGTGGTACTGATTTTAATTTTTCCTGCAGTTCCTGGCTGAATGCCGCATCGACATTTAACAATTTTGATGCTTTAATCACATTTCCGAATAGTTCCCTTACAATCTGGTTATCAATAGTGGGCCCCATAGAAATGCTCGCTGTTTTTCCATTGGGCAGATAAAAGGTATTCTCCGGAGATACGGAAGGTGAAGTAACCAGCCAGCCGGTTTTTGGATCTCTGATCTGGGCGCTCTTATAAAATTCTGCTGATCCTTTTAGTATAGGATAGATACTTTTCAGGTATTTTAAATCCTGACTGAACTCGAAATGTTCCCATAGATTGTTACACAACCATCCCGAGCCCGCGTTGGAAGCTCCCCATGAAGCACTTTCTCCGGGCGCTGTAAAGCCCCATACGTTTGTGATCACATGCGCAATCCAGCCATCAGCATTGTAATAGGCTTTAGCGGTTCTTTCACCTGGTTTTACCAGGCCCCTTACCAGTTCTGCCAGTGGCAGGTTCAGCTCAGAAAGATTGGCCACTTCAACCGGCCAGTGATTCATCTGTACGTTTACATCCAAATGGTAGTCGCCATTCCAGGGCGTATTTATTTCTTTGGCCCATAAGCCCTGCAGGTTGGGTGGCAGCAATCCTACCCTGGTACTGCTGATGCTCAAATATCTGCCAAACTGAAAGAATAGCGAAGCAAGAGATGGGTCGCTATCAAAATTTTTATAGAATCGGTCTAACCTTATATTGGTGGGAAGCGCTGCGGACGCACCTTCTCCCATATCGATACTTACACGTTTAAATAGCTTACCGTAATTCGACATGTGTTTACTTTTCTGTAAAACATATGGCTTTTTAATTGCTGCCGCCAGCACCTGTTTTGTTAGCGCTTTAAAGGCGGCATTTTTGAAATCTGTTCCCGCAGAGACATAAATTATAACTTCGGTAGCATTTTTTACAACCAGTGCATTGTTTTCAGTGCTCAGGGTTCCACCTTTTAGCTTGGCATTGACCCTAACCAGGTACTGCATTCCTTTACCGTCTGTCCCATTATCCAGCTGCCCTGACATCTGTAATTCATTGCCTTCTGTTTTTACCGCATATCTTTCAGGTCTGTTCAGCATCATCCTGCAGTTCAGCTGCCCCGGCCTATCGGCAGTTAACCGGATCATGCTTACATCATCGTCAAAACTGGTAAAGTATTCCCTTTTATAGTTTACTCCATTTACATTGAAGCTGCAAATGGCCGTGGCCTGTTCCAATAACAATTCCCGTTGATAGTGTTTTGCTTCAGGTGGATTTGAACGGACACCCTTATAACTGAATTCAAGTTCCAAAGCGCCCAGGGTTTGATACTTACCCCATTGGGGGCCGCCTGAACCGGGACCTTTACAAACAAAATCCCTGTTTACCAGATCCTGCGCCTCGTCATTTTTTCCTTCAAGAATGAGCTGTCTTATTTTGGGTAAGCTTTTGTAAGCTTCATAATTATTGGCATCCTGTGGCCCGCCGGACCACAAGGTAATGTCATTGAGCACAATTTTCTCTTTAGATACTCCGCCGTCAGGGGTCATCCCTAAACGTCCATTACCCAATGGAAGCGTCTCCTCCCACATCTTTGCCGGTTCCTTATACCATAATCTCAGTTTCTGTTGTGCAAACGTCTGGTTTGCGCAAAACATTAAAATCAGGACGAAAATATTTCTTGACATCATTTATGCTTTCTTTACTTTAACGACTTTAAAAGCCCCATTTATTTTTATTTTCACTGTTGATGCTTTCGGGCCACTTAAACCGTAGCTGGCAACTTTACCATCCTTCCACTTGAAGCTCACTGTAATGTTCCCCCTTGCTTTTAAGCCTTTAACCTCGCCATAACTTTTCCATTGATCAGGAACTGCGGGCAAAAAGTCTATAAAACCTTCATGGCTTTGCAGCAGCATCTCAGTTACTCCGGCGGTATAA
>CBFGNP010000404.1:0-4839 GCA_965650095.1 uncultured Pedobacter sp.
ATCTGGCTTTAAAAGCCTGGCAATTGATCAGTGGTTTCATTTTAGTGATAAAATCCGGGCCCGATCAGCAGGAAATCGTGGAAAGAATATACTACCCCAAGCAAATTGTAACCGATCTCAGAAGTTTTTTTGAAGGGATACCAATAAACGCTAAGTTTATAGCTGTTGGGGACGTCAATGTACTCGAGATAAAAAAAAGAGACGTAATTAAGCTGCAAAAATATCCGGAAACGCAAAAGCTGGTACAACACATTATGCTTCTGGACACACAAGCAGCTGACTCTTTGATTCAGATGTTTAGATTACCGGTGGCTGACCGAATAACATTTTTTCTTGAAAATTATCCGGCTAAAGGATTGCCTTATAAGTATTGTGCGTCATTGCTCAACTTGTCTGAGGATGAATACATCGAAAATAGAATATTACTCGAAAACTCAGGTATTGTTCCCTTAACAGCGAACAACTTTGAAGAGCGTCTGGAAGATTCTCCCTACACCGCTTATAAAATTAAATCGTTTATCTTGAAAAATCTCAGCAATCCGGATTTTGGCGATACCGGCGAAATTGCAGATCATTTTTACATTACAGACCGAACCTTAAATCGGCTGTTTAACAAAACCTTCGGTACGACTGTCAGCAAGTTTATTTTAAAGCGGCGTATGGAAAAAGCATATAAACTCCTAAATGAGAACGAGGCTCAGGTTGGGGAAACAGCTATCGCGGTCGGCTACAAAAATATTTATCATTTTAGTCGATCTTTCAAAAAATACTACGGGCATTCGCCTAAGGATACAAAAGCCGTATAAGCTATTGTAAAACAAACTTTTAAGTTTGCATATTTTTACATTTTTGTGCAATATTTTTGTCTCATTTTGTCATTTTTAGCCATTTTATAAGCACAAATTAGTTTTGAACTTTGGCTTAACGCTTATTAACGTTCTTGTTTATGTATTCAACCATCACTTTAAATTTCTCGGTGTCCATGGAGATCATACCTGGTGGTAAGCTTCCTCCATTTTCAACACTTTCTCTGAAATATGCCAGGTCCAAATTACTTCATCTTGACCCTGGCCAGTTGTTGGTTCAAAGCATGAATCACGATCTGGTTAACATTGATCTGCTTGAATATGACATTCATCCTCATACACGAATTAATGTAGAAATAGAAAAACCTTCCATTTTGATGTTTGTAATGCTCGATGGTCATTCCTTACTATATGACGAGCAGGACAACTTGCTGGAAGAAACTTTCGGCAACTGTTGCTATATGTGCTACATTGCCCCGGGAAGTTACAGCCAAAGTTTTTTAACAGGTAAACATCAGCTATTGCTGTTAACTATTCCTCCGGAGTTTCTGCTCGGACAAATCAAAATGTTCAGCGAGTTTTTGCCCGTTTTGGATTGTTACTATGCTGAAAGGAAAGCCTATCTGGGGCTGGATCATGCGCCCATCACTAAACGGATATTTAAATTGCTTAAAGAACTTAATGACTATCCGGATTTGAATAAAAAAGAACTCCATGCCAAAATACATCAATTTTTATTGAAAAGCCTGGGTAGTTACAACAAAAGTCTTGAGCTCAGCAGCATTTTTGACACGATGCAAAAGCAGAAAGCAGATGAAATTGCGACTTTTTTGCAGCAACATTACGCGAGTGATATCGTGAACGACAAGGCCGAGTTGGCCGCTATCTTTTGCATTTCTGAAAAAACCATGTTACGGCTTGTTAAAAAACAATTCGGAAAATCGTTACATCAATACATCATTGACTTGAGAATGCTGTACGGTTTAAAGCAGCTCATGTTATCCAAGAGAACAGTAAAAGAGATCGCAGAATCTGTAGGTTATCCAGATCCTTATCATTTTAGCAGAGCCTTTAAACAACATTTTAATATTTCACCTAGTGAAATTGGAAACCTCCATAACGATACTTGATCAATACTTTGTCAAGATATTTAAGTTTTTGTCAAAAAATTTGTCCAAAATATCCATTGTGCTGAAAAAAAAATGTGCTGAACTTTACTAAAATTTAACCTGCTCAATCGTATGAACGCTTTTAAAAAGAAACTTATCGATGCGCTGTTATTGCCGGCCCTCGACAGGCTCAATGTCTCGGAAAAATTGGTAAGCAGTCTGTATGAATCATGTACACTCCATCAGGCAGTAAAATTTCAATTGTTAGAATTTCCTGGGCTATATGAGGATGGCAGGTTATGGTTCTCTATGGAGGCCATGGTACAGGCTTATTATTTTTGTCCTTACAAACAATGTAAGTGGGGTACTCGCATCTGGCGACGAAGGGAATTTATTTTAAATAGCTCCAGTTTATTACACCAGGAGTTCAGAACTGATTATATAGAAGTTTTAGAGCCCGGTGATTTGCTTTCTATTACGTATGTAGATCTGCTGAAACTGATGACCGAATTTCCTGAACTTGGAAAGCAGGTGCAGAGCATTGCTGCTTCTAATGAGCGATATTATCGTAACCGAACCCAGCTTTTAAACCGTCCGCCATTAGAGCGGGTGCAGGAATTTGAAAAAGAAAATTCATTATTTATCAATATAGCGGGTAAAGAAGCCATTGCAATGCATGTTGGCCTTACCCGGCAGGGATATCACAATCAGTTGAAAAAAACTACGGTATCATCGCTCAACTGAGCTAAAAAATGAATAAATAATATGAGTAAAGATTTTTTTCTGTTTACTTTTAACGTGTAACTCAGAATCATGCTTAAAGAATCATTGAAATCGCTCTTTACAAGGGATCTTAACCGGTTAAAAACCGAAATCGGACAATATAAGAACGAACAGAATATCTGGCGGATAGAAAAGAATATTGCTAACTCCGCTGGCAACCTTTGCCTGCACCTGGTAGGAAACTTGAATACTTTTGTAGGCAAAGAACTTGGCAATACTAATTATGTCAGAGATAGAGATCTGGAGTTCTCGTTAAAGAATTTGCCGAGAACCGAATTGCTTAATAAAGTGCAGGACACCATTGACGTGATAAACAAGACGTTGAATGGCTTAACTGAGCAGGAGATGGCGAAGGACTACCCGCTGGTAAAAATTGTAGAAGGTGGCAGCTCTGTCGGCTTTATGCTTATCCATTTGAGCACGCATCTGGCTTATCACCTTGGTCAGATCAATTACCACAGGCGAATCCTTGATATTTAAATGAAAAAGACCGGATGCCTTATTCAGCAGATCCGGTCTTTTGCGTAGGTGTGTGACGGTTAACCGTCCAGCAGATTTGCCGCAGCATCGTCTAGAAACCAAGTAACACTACCATCAATTGGATTGATGAGTTGTGCCGGGTATAAATTTGAATCCCGTATAGTCCCCTCGACTACCTGTTTTACCGCTGCTGCTTTACTTGCTCCAAATACCAGGAAAGCGACATTTTTTGCTTTGTTAATTAAAGTAGCAGTAAAACTGATGCGGTAGGTTGAAAGTTTATCTACATATACTGAATCGACTTCCACATTTTTATTTTTCAGGATGTCCGTACCGGGAAACAGCGATGCGGTGTGGGCATCATCGCCCATACCCAATAAAATCAGGTCGAATACCAGATCTGCACCATTAAAATGTTTCGAAATAGCTTTATTATACTCAATGGCAGCTTTTTCAGGCGCCAGTCGGGTATTCACATAAAAGATATGATCTTCTGGAATAGCTAAAGGCTCAAGGATGGCTTTCTTTGCCATTAGTCCATTGTAGCTCTCGTGATCAGGCATTACATTTCGCTCGTCGCCAAAAAAGAAAAATACTTTTGTCCAGTCGATCTGATCTTTATAGGTTGTAGCCAGCATTTCATAGAGTGCCTTTGGAGAGTTCCCTCCGGTAAGTACAAAATTAAAGCAGTCGTGCTCATCAATTGCTTTGTTTGCTATTTTGATGATATAAGACGCAAGGTCTTCCAGTAATTCACGTTGTGTTTTATATATCAATAGATTCATTAGTCTTTATTTAGCGGTAGCGTAAACCAGTGAAAACCGTCCCTGGCAATCAGGGCCTCAGCATCTTCAGGCCCCCATGAACCGGCTGGATAATTAGGGAAGCTTAGTGATTTTTTGTTTTCCCATGCGTTGATCACTGGCATAAGTAATTCCCATGCAATCTCTACCTGGTCAGCACGCATAAACTGAGTCTGATCACCGGTCATTACATCCAGTAATAGTGTTTCGTAAGCCTCAGGTGATTCGGTTGTATAAGTGCCTTTGTAATCGAATACCATATCAACAGGGTTCAGTATCATATCCAATCCTGGTCTTTTACCTTGAACTTGAAGTCTGATGCTCATTTCTGGTTGTATGCTGATAATCAATCTGTTCTGCTGCCAGTGTTCCGCGGCTCCTCCAGGGAATACCTGGTGTGGTACATCTTTAAACTGAATGGTGATCAGCGAAGAGGTTTGCGCAAGGTGTTTTCCAGTGCGTACATAGAAAGGTATACCTTTCCAGCGCCAGTTGTCCACAAAGAATTTAATGGCAGCGAAGCTTTCCGTATTAGAATCTTTGTCAACATCTTTTTCCGAGCGGTACCCGAGTACTTCTTCACCTTTTATCCAGCCTTTACTATATTGTCCTCGTACCGTGTTGAAGCGGATATCTTCTGCTGAGAAGGGACGCATGGCCTTCAATACATCCACCTTTTTATCCCTGATCTCGTCTGCATCAAAATTAATTGGGGTTTCCATGCCAATAATGCACAGTAACTGCAGCAGGTGGTTTTGGATCATGTCGCGTAACGCACCTGATCCGTCATAGTAACCGCCACGATCACCCACACCCAGCTGCTCAGTTACCGAGATCTGCACATGGTCAATGTAATTT
>CBFGNP010000405.1:0-4831 GCA_965650095.1 uncultured Pedobacter sp.
CTGGCTGGCCAGCTTGTGGTATAAAGCAGAAAAATTACTTTCTTTTCTGTCTTTTATCAGTTGTAAAAACTGCTCAGCATATTTATGGATAAATTGCTTTAGCGTAAGGGTTTGCTTTCCGCTGGCCAGCTCCGTGGCCCCGAATTTCCAGTAAATGTGTTCGAACTGTTCTTCTATGGAGGCGTTTGCCAGCTCCGTTCTTTTGCTTTTGTCGATCAGCCTGTTAAAATCAGCAGCACAGATCTCTATCATGCGGTATTGTCCCGACTGAAATCCACTGGCAGGCAGCAATGACATACGGAATTTCAGAAACTGTTCTTTTTCCATGCCGTCCACCATCACTTCAAAAGAAGTCGTTAAGGCATTAAAGTAAGCATTGATCCGCTTTACCCTTGCGGTAAAAAATTCAACGGTCAGGGAGGGCTGTTCGGCAATCTGTTTACACTCGTGCAGGGAAAGCTTAAAGTAAAGCTCTGTGATCTGATGGTACATGATGAAGATCTCCTCATCAGGAAATGGAGTTTTCGGGTTCTGCAGACTCAATAGGGTATCCAGGTGAATGTAATCCCAGTACGTTAAAAAATCAGCATACAACAGCCCATCCAGGTAAGCAGCCATATCCTGCCCCATGGCCGCATATTTCTCCTGCAGCTTATCCAGCTTTTCTTTAATTTGTGGTGTAAGTTCCATTTAGTAAGTTAGTTTACCACAAATGTAATCAAAGGAGGGGTACTGTTAATACAATACCCGGAATTTTATGGTATGCTCAATCTTTTTCAAAGATTTAAACAACTGCTTGTCGTACTCTGTATTGATGTCTGTGATCACATAGCCGATGCTTGCATTCGTCATCAGAAACTGTCCGACGATATTGATATTATGCTTTGCAAACACGGTATTTACCTTCGCCATAATGCCCGGTACGTTTTTATGAATATGGATCAACCGGTGCGATTTATCGATTCTCGGCAACTGGAGGTTAGGAAAGTTCGAACTCAAATAGGTCGTGCCGGTGTTCATGAAATCAATCATTCTTTTAGGAATGAAATCCATGTTCCTCGGGTTGTGTTTCATATCCTCAAATACCACTACGCCTTGTTCAGTACAGGCTGCAGGATCTACCTTGCCTTTAATACTGCCCAAATAACCCAGCGTTTTTAGCTTTACTGCTCTTGTAAGCTTCTCCTGGTCCATTTTCTCCCCATCGGCCAGCAGCAACATATGCACATCCGCCACATATTTTTCTTCAAAGCTGGTTTTGTGACGAACTGAAAATCCATCTTTTTTGAGCAATTCAATGCTCTTTGTGTCCACATCTCCGATAACCAGGCACAAAATCCGGTTTTTAGGATAAGAGATTGCTCTTGGCAAGTTGTTTACGTACAGGAATTCATCAAAGCTCGGCGTAACATGGTCCGCTTTCTTTACGATGCTCTCCCTGGCAATATTCTCGGTAAACGCGTAGAACTTTTTGATCAGGCCGCTCTCCCGAAGTTGAAAATCAGAATAGCCATCGCCAATGCCATACAGATCTCCTTCAAGGTTCATTTGCCGCATCAGCTTTACTTTTCCGCCTTCCTCACTTAAGGGATTGGAATGGTCGTAATCTATGATCTTGCCGTCGCCCGTCGTGACGAAAGTATTGGCGTAAATATTTTCTTTTTTAATGTGAAACTGGCTCACCACTGGCGTGATGAACTCCTTGAAGCCCCCCGAAACGATCAATACCTCATCTGCATGCTTTTTAAAGAATTCTGCATTTCGTGAAAATGAAGCGGATACTTTTTTCTTAAGCCTGGTGATTAGTTGCTTCAGATGGTCCTCTGTTGCTTCCAGAAGCTTAACCCTTTGGGCCAGACTTTCGCTAAAAGAGAGCTTGCCTTCCATGGCAAGGTTGGTATAGTCTTCAATTTTTTGGAAGATGGCCTCCTTTTCGGGGTGCTTGTTAAGGGAGATGCGTGCCAGCTCGTCTAAAGCTTCAACTTGTGTAAAGGTACTGTCAAAGTCAATAATGTAAAAATTCTTTTGCTTCATCCTACAGGAGTAATGATATTTAGATGGGTATAAGGTGGTTAATAATCGGGTCAAAGATATAAAACCATCACGATTTTTACGAGTCTGCAGCAAATGAATAAAATTGCGACCGCTGCAGCATCCAAAAAAGGAAATAACAGACGGAGATCAATGCTGTTGTCTGCAGATTTCTTTAATGCTTTGCGTTAATGGTTTAAATGTTATGCCTATTGTTTTTTTTATTTTTTCATTACTATACAGGCTCTCGTTCAGGCTGCTTCTGGCGGCATCAGCGGTGAGCGCTGCAGCTTTTCCGGTAAACAGCGAAGCCAGCCTGGCAGCCCTCCAGGCAATTCCCAGCATCCATGGCTTAGCTTCTTTAGAGGGAGCTTTAACACCGTATCCTGCGGCGATTTCTTCAAAAAGCTGTTTGTAATGGTAGTTTTCTGCCGAGATGGTAAATCTTTCGGCGGTGGTTGTACTGTTCATCAGAGCGATCATGCTTTTTGCGACATCGCTTACATCCACCATTCCCGTAGCACCCCTTGTATAGTAGGACAAACCATCCTTAACCAGTTTAAAAATAGCCCCGCTTCCCGAAAAGCCGGCACCCGCACCAATAATTACCGACGGATTTACAATCAGGGCATCCAGACCTTCGGCTATGCCTCTCCATACCTCCATTTCCCCTTCATATTTTGAGATGGCATAGGAATGTGCTTTGGCATGATATTCCCATAAATCATTTTC
The DNA here is from genome assembly GCA_965650095.1 of uncultured Pedobacter sp. Classification (GTDB taxonomy): domain Bacteria; phylum Bacteroidota; class Bacteroidia; order Sphingobacteriales; family Sphingobacteriaceae; genus Pedobacter. The sequence goes on from CBFGNP010000405.1 coordinate 2,764, forward strand.
AGTAATCAGCGCACCTTTTTTTGCATTGCCAAGCGCTGCTACAGAACTGACATGGAGCAGCCGTGCACCGAAAGCGGCACAAAGGTTGACCATATTGCTGGTGCCTTCGATATTCACCCTAAAGAGCTTCGCTTTGTCTTTGGGGCTAAACGAAACGAGGGCGGCGCAGTGATACACTTTATCTACATCTTCAAAAGCATCTTCCAGATCAGACAAGTCGTTCAGGTCTGCAGTTACCCACTCGATCTGATGGTTGTCCTTAATCAGATCAGGAACCACGGAGTGCCTGCGTTTTAAGGCCCTGAGTTTTATCCCCTGGCCGGTCAGCTGATGAATCAGCTCAGCTCCTAAAAACCCCGTAGCACCGGTAACCAATATCATTTCATTTTTTTTAGGATGTTCATTAATATATGCGCTCAAAAATAGATATTTGAGGTCATACATTATACGATAATATGTCTTTATCAGATTTTTTTTCTCCCGTAAAGCCCGATAGTTTTACGCCGAAGCAGGGATTTTACACCAGTCAGCTAGGTTTGAAGGCTGGATTTTTTACCGACAAGTTCCCGGAACTGGACGAAAAGCAGTATGATATCGCGATTTTCGGTGTGCAGGACGACCGCGCTGCAGTAAATAATGAAGGTTGTGCACTGGCACCTGATTATTTCCGGGCGCAGTTTTACAGTTTAAATGAGGGTGCATTTACGACAAGGATTGTTGATCTGGGGAATATCAGGGCTGGAGCCTCTATTTCTGATACCTACGTAGCAGTCAAAACAGTGGTTTCTGAACTGATTAAAATGGATATACTTCCGGTGATCATTGGCGGTGGGCAGGACCTTACTTATGCGCAATACCTCGCTTACGAAAATCTTGAGCAAAAGGTAGATCTGGTGGTCGTAGATAGCAAGTTCGACCTGGACGAGGAGGATCAGGATGGCCTTGCAGCCAAATCCGATACCTATCTCAACAAAATTCTTTTACATCAGCCAAATTATCTTTTCAATTTCAGTAATGTAGGCTACCAAACGTATTTTGTAAATCAGGATAGCTTAAAAGTGATGAGTAAGCTGTATTTTGATGCACACCGCCTGGGTGAATTTGCTGAGAACATTACCCTAACCGAACCCATCATCCGCAATGCGAGCATGATCAGTTTTGATATTGGTGCCATCCGCTCGTCTGATGCCGGAGCCAATGCCAATGCCAGTCCGAACGGTTTTTATGGCGAACAGGCCTGTGCCATTACGCGTTATGCAGGGATGAATGATAAGCTCAGTTCAATAGGCTTCTACGAATTCAATCCTGCATTTGATCAGAACGGGCAGACGGCAATGCTCCTGGCACAAATGGTATGGTATTTCGTGGACGGGTATTACAACCGGAAAAAGGATTTTCCGCTCACACCAAAATCGCAATACCTCATATACAGGGCTAGTTTAAACGACGGTTCTGCAGAAATGCTTTTTGTGAAAAGTAAAAAATCTGACCGCTGGTGGATGCAGGTGCCTTATCCTACAGGAATTTCCAAAAATGAAAGGTATCACCTGGTGCCCTGTCGCTATGACGATTATACCACCGCCGTTAATGGTGAAATGCCGGATCTATGGTGGCGGACCTTTCAAAAGCTGCTATAATAATATTACATTAAACTTTTCGTTATATTTCAGGCCTGTTGTACATTTGAGGCCAGATAACCACAATAACTTTTTATTCAATAACAGAAAACTATGAAAAAGATCGCATTGATCGCAACCTGTTTATTGCCTGCTGCTGTTATGGCTCAGGGCAAATTTACAGTAAACGCCAAAGTCGGCAACCTTGGTTCGCCCGCTAAAGCTTATTTACAATATGGCTCCAGGGCTAATCCAACAGTTGATTCGGTAGCTATTGTAGGCGGTAAATTCACATTTACGGGCCCTTTAACAGGTGTAAGCCAGGCAGCTATCTTCATTAAACATGATGCCGCACCTGTTAAACGTGGTGTTGTTGCTGATGCCTTCTCGTTTTATCTTGAGCCGGCCACACTTCAAATTGTTTCAGCTACCGATTCGGTAAAGCATGCTAC
>CBFGNP010000406.1:0-4831 GCA_965650095.1 uncultured Pedobacter sp.
ATCTCTAATCTTGCAGTATCATGGAAACATAAAACTGCGCTTGACGATACTTTAGATGTTTTCCCTTGTCATGGTGTTGGTGGTATTGTAGGGATGTTGTTAACAGGTGTTTTTGCAACTAAGACGGTAAACAGCGCTGGAGTTGACGGCCTGCTATATGGTAACCCGGCATTTTTCATTACCCAGTTAAAAGGGGTTGTGATCGTAGTGATATTCAGTTTTGTGATGTCATTCGTTATCTTCAAACTGATTAATCTGGTACAACCGATCCGCGTAACCTCAGAAGAAGAGGAAGAAGGTTTGGACGCAAGTCAGCATAATGAGAAATATACTCAAGGTACGCTCATTGTAGCTTCAACCGGACAAGAAATCGAAAACACTTTTTAATCAAGCTCATTTAGTCGTCTAAATTATCAACCTCAAACCCAAAACTAAATTATGAAATTAAGATCATTATTAACCCTAACCACCTTAACGCTCGCTTCTGCAACCTATGCACAGGAGAGCACGGATGCGCCTTTGCAAATCTCAGGATCAGTTGATACTTATTTTAAGTACGATTTTGCGAAGGCACCTAATATTAAAACATCCTTTGCTTCTGAGCAGAATTCAATTTCATTGGGTATGATTGATCTGGCTTTAAAGAAAACCACAGGTAAAGCTTCATTTGTCGGAGAGCTTTCTTTTGGACCACGCGGACAGGCACAGTCAATTGTGCCAAGTGGAGATGATGAGTCGTTTCATATTCAGAACCTGTATGTGAACTATGCTTTTACAGACAAGTTTACCATGACTGCTGGGTATATGGGAACCTTTATTGGGTACGAGGTGATTTCGCCGGTAGCCAATTTCAACTACTCTACCTCTTACCTGTTTACGTCAGGTCCTTTTCAGAATGCAGGCATCAAGGGAACTTACGCTTTTTCTGATAAAGTAAGCTTAATGGTTGGTTTGTTCAATGACTGGAATGCTTACCAGGATTTTAATGGCGTGTCTTCGGTAGGTGCGCAATTAATGGTTTCTCCGGTTAAAGGATGGACGGCCTATATCAATGTATTGAATGGCTACCACGACCAAGGTGGTTATGGATCAGGAACAATTGTTGACCTGACTACAACTTATCAGGTAACAGATAAATTCATATTAGGTCTGAATGCTGCTGTTTACGATGCTTGGTATGATAACGGTGGTTACACCGGTGCGGCATTGTACCCACAGTATGCCTTTAGCCCTGCGGTAGCTTTAGGTGTAAGAGCTGAATATTTCAATATCAAAGGTGCTGCTGATGCTGCCGATGCTGCTATTTTATCGGGTACATTATCTGCAAATATTAAAGCGGGTGGCTTGACCTTTATTCCTGAGGTTCGTTTTGATAACGACAAGGATTACTCACAGTCATTTGTGAAAAGCAATGGCTCGTTAACTAAATCAGCTTCGCAATTTTCACTGGCTGCTGTTTACGCATTTTAGTCTCCATAATGTTAATTTTAAGAGCCTGTATCATACCACATGATCAGGCTCTTTATTAATATCTTAATATCATGAAGTTTTTATACATAATGAGTCTTATATTTCTGGTCTGCACGACAGGATTTGGGCAAAGTAAGCCATTGTCTAATGATGACAGGGGTAAACTGATTTACTATGAAGTGGTTGTGGCAAAGGATGTTGCGAAAGATTCTTTAAGGGTAAGGGCTGCTGCATTTTTAGAAAAATCGGACAAATCTCTGAAAGTCAAATCAGCAGAAACAGACTCGTTAATCCATGCTACAGGAAAAATGATCATCAATAAAACGGCTTTGGTTTTAAGCCGTCCATCGGGTGAAGTGCTTTATAATTTTTATACGGAAACCAAAGCTGGCAAATATCGCTTTTGGCTGACGGATTTTAGCTTTATCCCTTACCAAAGAGATCGCTACGGTAATTTCGTGCCTTCGACAACGATAGGAACGCCACTTGAAAACAAACCGGGTAAATTAAATGCCGCTGAGTGGGCCGGTTATATAAAAGCGGTAACCCTGGAGGCCAATGTGTTGGCTTCCAGCTTTAAGGAGGCGATGATGAATAAAGCGACTGCAACACCGGTAATTAAAACGGTGCCAGTAAATCCTGCTCAGAAATGGTGATCAATGGACCATTTTATCTGCACAGGTAGAGCTTGCAAATGCTTCGGGTTTTGCTTTAAAGATGAAACCCATGCTTAAAATATAACCCATTGCCTCGTTTAGTGCTTTGTTTGATTTAAACATAGGGCTGGTATTGATGTCGGCGTGCACCTCCAGGTCCACATTGTAAAGATCTAACAGATCGCAAATGGAGTAGGCGGTTTCGATAGACTTTTGTACTTCTACCAGCATTCGTTCCTTAATGCTCATCTTTTGAGTTGTTTTTTCCTGATGAATGTACATGAAGCCTCCATGATGCTCTCTCAGCAAAACAATTACGGTAGCAAAATCAGTGACCGGACCTTTTACCTGCGAGTCAGTGCCGATACACACTTTAAGCCGGTACCCATTGTCGCTTTCTCTGATAATGGCATTTTCTACTTCTTCCAGGATGTGCGAGTGAATGATCTCACCGCTAAATTTCTTCCAGGTCATACGTTATGGTGTTAATATTTAAACAACCCGTATTCAGGTTTCTTAAAAATAAGTGATTAAAATTAAAAACATGTTAATGTCTTGTTGTTTAATTGCTAACAAATCCCTAGTTGTCAACAATTTAGTGTATATTAAAACCCTTTTAATCAAGGGCTGTTATAATAAAAAAAAGTATGGTATCGTTAAATAAAGAGATCGTTAACTAAATATAAGCATATGAAGACAGAATTGCTAAATGAATTTTATTTGCTGCAGCGAAGCCTGGCGTCTATTGATTATCATGAGATGATGGAAGAGCAGGTTTATGTTCCTATTAAGCGTGTGAATAACAAAATGAGCACATGGATCTCGGAAAGAGGGCACATGCTGGTGAACCTCGATATTCGCTTAAACAGCTCATTGAAGTATTTAAGAAAGAAGTATCTGAAATTTTAATGCCTTAATTCCATTATCTTTGCGCCATGATGGTAGAAAAGATTCTGGAGAAATTAAAAATTGCTTCTCTGAACCAAATGCAGCTGGACACCCTGGCTGCGGCTGGGCCTGGAAGCGATGTTGTTTTATTGGCACCTACGGGTTCCGGTAAAACGCTGGGCTTTTTGCTACCCATACTTAACAACTTAAACAAGGATGTTAAAAGTGTGCAGGCGCTTATTCTCGTTCCTTCCCGTGAACTGGCTTTGCAAATTGAGATGGTGTTCAGGCAAATGTCTACCGGCTTTAAGGTGAACTGTTGTTATGGCGGTCACCCGGTAAAGACGGAAAGAAATAATTTTGAGCAACCGGCAGCAGTACTTATTGGAACTCCGGGGAGAATCGCTTATCACTTGCGGCACGAGAATTTCGACGAGTCAGCAATTACCACACTGGTACTGGACGAATTTGATAAAGCATTGGAGTTTGGCTTTCAGGAGGACATGTCTTATATCATCCGGAGGCTGCTTTCTTTAAAGCAACGCTTGCTTACTTCCGCTACTTCAATGGAAGAGATACCTGGTTTTACTGGTATCAATAATCCGGTTAAGGTTAATTATCTGCAAAATTCAGCTGTTGCTCCTGATCTCAGGTTTAAAAAGGTGACAACGGCTGCTGAGGATAAACTCGAAACACTTTTAAGGCTGATCTGCAAGATTGGTGATAGGAACATGTTGATCTTTTGTAACCATAGAGAGACGGTAGATCGAATAAGTGACCTGCTGATTGATCAGGAGCTCGCCCATGATATTTTTCATGGTGGAATGGAGCAGGACGAAAGAGAAAGGGCGCTGTTGAAATTCAGGAACGGCAGTATTAAAATTCTGATCACCACAGATCTGGCTTCACGAGGCCTCGATATTCCAGAGGTGGCCTGTATCATTCATTACCAGCTTCCTTACACTGAGGATGCTTTTTTACACCGTAATGGCCGCACTGCGAGGATGAATGCAAAGGGCACAGTGTATTTGATCGTTGCTGATGACGAAAAGTATCCCTTTTTGAAGTCTGATATGGAGGCCGAAGACCTGAAAGGTGATTTTAAACTTCCCAAGGACAGTGAGTGGCAAACCTTATACATTGCTGCAGGTAAGAAAGATAAGGTAAACAAAATAGACATAGTCGGACTATTGTTAAAAAAAGGTGGCCTGCAAAAAGAGGATGTGGGTTTAATAGAAGTAAAGGATCAGGCTTCGTATGTCGCTGTAAAGCGTAAAATGGTGCAGCGCATTTTATCTGCACTGGGCGCTGAAAAGATAAAAAACAAAAAGGTGAAGATTGAAATCGCAATGTAATATGAGCAATAACGATATTTTTAAAAAGCTGCGTGTAGCACTGTCACTGACCAATGATGACATCATCAAGATCATGGCGCTGGTGAATTTTAAAGTGAGTAAAAGTGAGCTTGGAGATATTTTCAGAAATAATGATCATCCTAATTTCAAGCCATGTGGCGACCAGATCCTTCGCAATTTTCTAAACGGCCTTGTCATTTATAAAAGAGGGCCAAGACCCCCGAAGAAGACTGATCACACCGGGGATGATAATGGCTAAATTTGCGGCATGAATAAGGAACTAAAAAGTCAGAATTTTCAGCAGGGGACAGCGATTCCATGGGAATATGCATCACCTGGGATTCAACGGCAGGTTTATGGATATGATGGCCGGGTAATGCTGGTTAAGGTAAAATTTGAAAAAGACGGGGTTGGTGAGGTACACCAGCATCCGCATACACAGGTGAGTTATGTCGAGAGTGG
>CBFGNP010000407.1:0-4825 GCA_965650095.1 uncultured Pedobacter sp.
TAAAAAACTGGACTGCCATGTAAATTACCTCCGGATTGTTCTTACCGATCAACCCAAAAGTTGATGTAGTGCCGGCAGTTAATGTTATGGTGTTGTAATCCAATAAACCGTTTTGTATTTTCAGGCATTCATCGGCCGATTTCTCGGCAGCAGCATAATCCCCCATCTGCATGTAAACCCTGCTCAACAGGGCGAATACCGCAGGTCTACCCGGCCTGAAAACAAGATCCGGTTTATCCTTCAGCAGTGGTTCCGCTTCCTTTAAATCGCTGATGATCTTTTGATAAGTTTCTGCTACCGTTGACCGTGGTATAATTACAGTCGGGTCCGATTCTTCCCGCAGAGACAGCCCCAAAGGCAAACCTGCATTTTCCTGGCTGTAAACCGGACAAAATACCTGGGCCATATTGTAAAAATACATTGCCCGTGTAAACAGGGCAGTGCCTTTAAGCTTGTCCCACTTTGCCCCCTCCGCTTCAGTGCGGGGATGGCTATTGATAAATTCCATAGCCAGGTTGCACAGATAAACGGCGTTATAGCCTTTATTCCAGTCAACATCCGTTTCTCTGCCCACGTAGATCTGATCCGCCCAGATATAGGCATTGCGCTGAGATACTGCCGGGAGCGAGCCAGATGTGGCAAAATACTGCGTTGCCGGGATCCAGTAGTCATCGGCTCCTATGTTTGCAAAGCTAAGGGCGCTGGATTCATTGATCACACCAGTTTGGTCCAGCAGTTTTTGAAAATCGTCTGCTGATTCCGGTACCCGCAGGTTCTTTTCCTGCTGCAGGTCTAAAAATTCCTTTCCACAGGAACAAAAAATCGTTGCCACAAAAAGAAGGCAGGACAGTCTGATAAATATGTTCATAATAATCTTTTTTTCTGGTTAAAAATCTGCCTGGATACCAAATGAATACGATTTAGGCTGAGGGTATAAAGTATTCGGATAATCCGGATCAAGTCCAACATCGTTGGCCCTCCAGATGATACCGAGCTCTCTGGCGTAACCATATACCCGAAGTTTTTTCACCGGCCAGTTTTTGATCAATCGCTGCGGAAGCGAATAACTAAGGGTAACATCCTGTAAACGGATCACATCGCCTTTGGTAATCAAAGCTTCCGAATATTGATAGTAAGTAGCCGAGCTGGTAAGATCACCCGTCAGCAGCCTGGCTGGTACACCCGCCGGGACATTTGTAGTTTTTTCATCGCCAGGTACTTTCCATCTTTTGAAATAATCCATATGGTAGCCCGGCGTCAGCAGGTTCCCGAATTCTCCGCCCGGCAGCTGTGAATTACGCCTGAAAACATAGTCGAACCGGCCAACAATCAATGCGCTTACGGAAAGTCCGTTCCACTCAAAGGTATTCATCAGGGATGAAGAAAGCTTGGGCACTGTAGTACCTGCCAGAATAAAATCAGCTTTTTTCAAGGCATTGAAATAAGCCGTGTATTTATTGGTTATAGCGCCATTTGCATCATACAATAGTACACTGCCATTCTCAGGATTTAAGCCATTCCAGGGCAAGGCATAGATTTTGTCTACCGACATCCCATTTTCGAAAGGGTTGATCGTTAGGTATTGGTTGTCCCGGGGTAGAACCCTTTCACTTAAACGCGTGATCTTGTTGGCGCTTGTGTTCAGGATCAGATTGCTGGTCCAGCTGAATTTACCGATCTCTAAATTCCGGCTTCCGATCTGTATGTCCCAGCCCCAGGTTTGCATGGATCCATAATTACGCTCGAAGGCTGGCGGCACACCCGTTGTGGGGTCTACCAGGTTACTGCCCAGTAACTCGCTGGCATACTTCCTGTAATATTCTACGCTGCCATTGATGCGGCTTTTAAAGAGGCGGAAATCAGCACCTAAGTTCATGGTATTGATCTGTTCCCAGCGTAGGCTGGGGTTACCTGCCGTTACAAGATTTGCAATAATAGTGGCTGTATTTCCGTCTGTAACACCATCCCTGATGGTTGGATATTGCGTTTGTGTCCGGTCAATATTTCCTGCACTGCCGTAAGTAGCGCGGAGTTTAAGATAAGGCACCTGGTCTTGTAAATGGAAGAAGGGTTCCTTGCTGATGTCCCAGGCCAGGCCTGTAGACCATAATACCGTACCGCGCTGGTTCGTTTTAACCCCCAGCAGGTTACTCCCATCCCAGCGCATACTCCCACTCAGGATATACTTATCGTTATAGGTATAGCTGGCATTACCGAAATAAGAAAGATCGCGGGTTGTTTTATGCGATAGCAGGTTGTTTGCAGCTGTAGGTATACGAAGAGACCCGCTTGGCAAAGTCTTGTATTGCGTTAAAAAGTCCATCGCCGCTGAAGCAGTAAGCAGGTAGTCATCATAATTATATAAGGTAACGCCCGGCTGGTTAAAAGCAATATACTGACGAACCTCTCCCCCGGCTATCGCATTGACGCTGTGTTTACCGTTGAATGTTTGTGCATAGCCCAGCACACCACGTCCGGATTGATTGGTTGCTTTCTGTGTTCCGGGACGGTTCAGTATCCCTCCCAATGGTATAGGATGCTTTATCGGAGGGGTAACCGTAGCAGTTGTCGGCTGCATAAATTTATTGTACAGATCGCGCACATAGTAACTTTCCGGTGCATAATACGTTTCCTGATCTACCTGGCTGGAAATGTACTGGAAATTCAGATCCGCATTGAAGTATTTCAGGAATTTATACTTCAAGCCTCCGTTTAGCCGCAGGTCTGTTGAGGTACTCCTGCTGTCATTGTACTTCACTTCATCCAAAGGCCGCATCAGCCAATCGGCCATGTTATCGTTCGGAAATTTTGCCTGGATCTGCTCCTGGTAAAAATAACGATTGCTGGTAAGGTTGATCGGATTCGGGTTTCCGTTTTCATCCAGCAGGCTCTCGTAAATATCCGGTCCTACCGAATTGAAGCTGTTGATGATACTGGCCAATACCGCGTTGTTTTTTCTCGGTGAATTGGTATACCACACTGTTCCCGTCAGCTCCAGGTTCGGTGTAATCTTGAAAGTATTCTGCAGGCTGAGGTTTAAGCGGCTTCCTGTGTTTCCTACATACGATTCTTTGTTTTTGTCATAATTTGCTGAAAAAGCATAGCGGTAATTGTTTCCGCCGCCACGCACGGAAAGGGCATTTTGCTGGTGTACGGATTGCTGGTACAACCTGTCAGACCAATCCTGGCGCAGGTCATTGCTTCTGTACCAGGCTTCTTTCGCATCGAACTGTTCCCTGGTAATCAGCTTGTCCTGCAATTTGTATAACAATTCCGGATATAAAGGAAGCCTTTGCTGGTCCAGGCGGAAATAGGAGCCCCGGTCAAACATTTCCTTCTGTATATCGATCACCGTAGATGCCGGTAAATAATTTTGTGAATAGAAAAGGTCTGGTTTCTCGCCAAGCACGACATTGCTGTTGAACGATACGGTGGCACGTTGGTTATACCGCCCGGATTTGGTATTGATCACGATCACTCCATTTCCAGCCAGGGCTCCCCATATACTGGCCGCGGCCGCATCTTTCAGTATGGTAACACTTTCTACATCCTGGGGGTTCAGCTGGTTAATATCGCCATTATATGGAAAATTGTCTACAACAATTAATGGAGTTTTAGCGCCCAGGATCGTGTTTACGCCACGGATGCGAATTTCAGGCGGACCCGATAGGTTCTCTTTACTAAGGTCTTTACGCGTAAACAGCATACCATTGGTAACGCCTTCCAAACGTTCCAGCACATTACCACTGGTAGAACGGTTAAACAGTTCGTTGTTGATTTGTGTAAATGAGCCCGTTGCCCTTTCTTTCGGTAGGGTCTGGTAGCCGGTATTCACCATAATTTCTACATCTTTCAACTCTCCGGTAGCCAGGTCAAGTTTAATTTCCAGGGGCATTTTCGCCTGCTTTAAGCTGAGCTCTAATGGCTTATACCCCACATACGTAATCACCAGGACTGCATCATCAGCTACATTGCTGATGTAAAAATCGCCCCTGGTATTTGTCTGGTAAGTCGTACTTTTCCCTTTTACGAGTACAGTAGCCCCCGCAAGTGGTGTCCCATTTTCATCAAGGACGCGCCCTTTTACCTCAATAGCTGTCAAGCGATCGGCCAGGCGTTCCAGGAAAGAAGGTGCTTCTTTTCTGGTGATGATAACCAGCTTGTCTTTTATCTCGTAAGCTAGCGGCAACCCGGTTAGCAAATGCTTTAAAGCCTCGTCAACAGAAACGTTGGAAACCTGTAGAGTACCCTTTATCTGTGGACTGACCAGGCGGCCGTCATAATAGAAATTAAAACCGCTTTGTTTCCTGATTTCCCGGAACAGCGATGTTAACGGTACATCTTGCTTGCTCAAAGTAATTTTCTGGCCAAACGTTGCTGCGCTGACCTGCATAAGGGATGCTATGAATAATACGGTGGTTAATCGCATAATTAGCCATATTTTAGGATATAACGCGAACGCTACACCAGTTTTTTTGGTATAATATTGATACATTTTGTCGTTGTTTATAAACGTGCCTTAAGGCCGACAAGAGACCACAACAATTGCTTTTGATAGCAAATGTTGTTAAGTTTACGTTTAGTTTGGTTTGCAGGTTGCCGCTGGCTGTCGAACTCTGGTGGCGCCCTGTAATAAAACAGTTTAAATTTAATTGTGTCCAAACACGAACCAGGAGTGCTTCACTTCTGGTTCATTTTTTATTGATCTTCTCTTTAGCGTTTTTTTTTAACTCTCCTATGTTTAACAGTTTAACCTTTAATATTAACAATTCAGTCTTGTAGCTCCCATCACATAAGGAAAGGGACATCTCAAGCTTTATTTTAT
>CBFGNP010000408.1:0-4804 GCA_965650095.1 uncultured Pedobacter sp.
TGTGACGCTGTTTAATTTTTTTCCGAAACCAGCTACTGAGAATCAGCTAAATATTGGCGAGATGGCCGTCCGTGGACTAACGCAGGGCGGTGTAGAATTTGGATATTCGCTGCCATGTAAAAATCTATCTGAACGAACATTGAGGCCCGGAGAAACTAAAAAAAATACAAACTTCCAGTCGATTCGCGATGGGTTTGTTCAGCAGTATAAGCTAGTGCTGCAGTTCAGCCGAGATGAAAAATTCCATGATTATTACACCAGGGCTTGGCGTTTAGCCTGGGAAAAATTGAATCCAAAAATATACCATCATGATATCGAAGTTGTACGCAGAAGTTTAATCGATATGCTGGCAGACCAGGTTGAGACTGAGGGTGGTCGCACAGGGATCCCTAATTTTATCAATTGGACTCTTCCGCCACCAGACGCCGGTAGTAATTGGAAAACAACGCTTCGCAAAAACGGTGGCGCCATTATGGGCTTTACAGGTAAAAACCTTGAAGCTGCAGTGTTTATGATCATGGATGCAGCACGAGGAATATCGCCATTGGATGGTGATCATCGGGAAAAAGGACTAAAAATTATCAATTCCTTCCTTAAGCTTAAAATGGATCCCCCAATAGCTGAAGGATTTAATATCCAATCTGGAGCACCAATGCAGGCAATCCCTTTAGAAAGAGGGTTTCCGTCCCAACTATACCTTCGATCATTTGGGGATGATCTTAAAATTCTTCTACTTGGCTATAACTTTGAAAAAGCGCAAGGCCATGAACATCCGGAATGGCTTAGTTGGTGTAAGCGTTTTGCCGATTGGCTGCTTACACAACAATACCCAGACGGAGGCTTCCCGCGGAGCTGGATCCCTGGAACAGGAGAAATCCGTGTCGGCGCACCACAATCAAGTTATAACGCGATACCCATGTTAATGAACCTATATCAAATAACTGGGAATATGCACTATAAAAATGCAGCAGAGCGAGCTGGAGAGTTTTGCTGGGCTAAATATCACGTTGATGATTACTATGTTGGAGGAACAATCGACAATCCTAATGTCCAGGACAAGGAGGCTGCCTCTCTATCTCTCGAAGCATACCTGGCGCTTTACGAAGTCACTAAAGAAAACAAATGGTTATTACGCGCCAAAGCGGCTGCCGATAACGCCGAAACCTATATTTATGTTTGGGCTAATGATGGCTTGCCAACTATTGGTATCAACAAAGTAACGGCGAGTGCTAATCCAGGGGCCGACATGTATATGGCGTTCGATGTAGAGGAGTATGCGAAGCTCTATAAATATACTGGAGAGCAGCACTATTATGAAGTTGCTAAAGCTCTGCTTCACAATACCAAAGCAATTATTGGCCTGCCAGGCCGAACATTTGACCTGCCTGGCGCAGGCTGGCAAACCGAAGAAGCAAAATATCCGATCAAAGGCAGACAAGGTAGCGGTGCAGGATATAATCTATGGCTGCCATGGGTTTCAACATCCCATTTGAATGGGATCATGCTCCTGGAATATTTTGATAAACAGCTTTTTAATGAACTGTGCCGCTAATCAGTACAATAAATCAAAAATAAAATAGATGAAAATAAGCTCGATCACTTGCATACTATTAATGATTATCAGTCTTGCACATGGCCAGAAACCTACAATTGAAACCCCTGAAATCACAGGTCCTTTTGTCCATATTTTTAATCCAAACGATACCCGTTCGCAGCAGGATACAACCTGGTATACGAATGACCATTCATTTGTAAGAGGAGAAGATGGGATCTGGCATGCCTATGGCATTATCGGGCATCATCCAATCAGGCCTTGGGGCGGAGAAACCAAATTCTTCCATATCACCGCTAGCAGCCTGAAGCAAAACAAATGGGAAGATCATGATTATGCACTTACCGTTAAGGAAGGTCTAGAAAGGGTATTATGGGCACCTCACGTGTTCAAAGATAAGGGCACTTTCTATATGTTTTATAACATTGGGAACATGCAAAAAGATGCGCCAAATTATGCGTCCTGGGGCCAATTGTGCATGGCCACGAGTAATGATCTCAGCGACTGGAACAGGCACCCTTTAAATCCGCTTTTTAGCGATGCCGGACATGCGCGTGACTCCTACATCATGAAATATAAAAACAAGTACTATTACTATTATACCCGAACTTTTAACGAAGTAGACCATCGAAGTGTAGTTGCGGTAAGAACTGGACCAGATCTTTTTCATTGGAGTGGACCAAAGGTTGTTCACGTCCAGCCCTATGTGGTTGATTGGGGTGGCGATGCTGAGAGCCCCTTTGTGATCAATCGCAATGGCATTTTTTATCTTTTCATATGCCGTGCCATGAGCCGATATAATCAAACGGATGTTTATTGGTCCAAAGACCCCGAAAATTTTCCTCGGGAAAATTTGATCTGCACACTTCCTGTACATGCTGCCGAAATTATTTACGACAAGAAAGAAGGCTGGTTTATCTCTAATACAGGATGGGATAAAAAGGGGTTATTTATAGCACCCTTACAATGGAAGCCAGCTAAATAAATTAACCAGGTACACTTAAACTTTAAAAAACTACTAACCAAATAAAAAAAATGTGCTATGAACAAAATACCAAATCTATTGCCATTCCTGTTGGTTATGGCAATAACTGCCTGTCATCCTTCAGATCAAAAACAAAAAACTGACCAAATGAAAACTTTCCAAAAAGGATCATTCGGTTATGATCTTAATTTTCTTGCTGCGTATGATTCTGTAATTACACTATCCAGCAACGAAGGAAATGGACGTTTACTGGTGTCGGCGAAATATCAAGCTAAAGTGTTCACCTCTACTACTGACGGGCTAGAAGGCCAAAGCCTGGGCTGGGTCAACTATGAAGCGTTTGACAAACCATTAGACCCACATATGAATGCCTATGGTGGTGAAGATAGATTTTGGCTAGGTCCAGAAGGAGGTAAGTTTTCGCTGTACTTTAAAAAGGGAGATTCCATGGTCTTTGAAAATTGGCATACGCCTAAAGCAATAGACAGTGAACCCTGGATGTTGATAAGTGCCGACAGCAAAAAGGCAAGTTTTTCTAAAACTACTGAGGTATCGAACTATACTGGAACTAAATTGGCGATGAAGCTTTACCGCGATGTCCAGGTTTTGGAAAAGTCAGATATAGAAAATACACTCGCCATAACGCTTAGCGACGAAATAAAGTCTGTTGCTTTTAAAACCACCAATACCATAGAGAACAATGGATCCAATGCTTGGGATGAAAAGAATGGTGCGCCTTGTACCTGGAATTTGGATATGTTCGCGCCATCTGCGAAAACGGTGATCGTTATTCCCTACTTAACTAACGCCACTGTCAAAATAGCTACCACTGATTATTTTGAAGAAATAGATAAAAACAGGATCAAATATGAAAATGGAGTGCTGCTTTATAAGGCGGACGGTAAGTCTAGAGGAAAACTGGGCATTCCTCCACTTCGAGCGAAAAATATCGCTGGCAGTTATGCAGCTGATAAGAACGTGCTGACCATTGTAAATTTCGATGTCTCCAATAAATCCAGATATCTTAATCAAGAGTGGAGAACAGATAAAGATCCCTTCAGTGGAGATGCCGTTAACGCCTATAATGATGGGCCTTTGGATGATGGTACACAAATGGGCCCATTCTATGAAATAGAAAGCGTATCGCCACCAGCATTTTTAAAGCCTGGGGGGAAAATGAGCCATCAACATAGTGTATTCCATTTTACCGGTGAAAAGAAAGCCTTAAATCAAATTGCAGAAAAGCTGCTTGGAATCTCGCTAGATGAGATTGAACAAGCATTTTAAAATAGATCAAATATGAATACAAAATATCCAAAAATTGGGATCAGACCAATTATAGATGGCCGTTTGGGCGGAATTCGTGAATCACTAGAGGAGACTACCATGAATATGGCCCTCAGCGTGGCTGAACTGCTGCGTAAAGAATTAAGATATCCTGATGGAAGCGAAATACAATGTGTCATTGCCGATACCTGTATAGGAGGCGTAAAGGAAGCGGCAAATTGTGCAGGAAAATTTGAAGCCAACGATGTTGGGCTTTCCATTTCTGTTACGCCTTGTTGGTGCTATGGTACTGAAACGATGGATATGAACCCAACCATCCCGAAAGCAATATGGGGCTTTAATGGGACTGAACGTCCTGGGGCTGTTTACTTGGCAGCTACTTTAGCTGGTCATAATCAGAAAGGACTACCTGCATTCGGTATTTATGGTCGCGATGTCCAAGACCTTGGCGACCCACAAATCCCTGCTGATGTGAAAGAGAAGCTGATCCGTTTTGCCAGGGCCGGAATGGCATTGGCGTTAATGAAGGGCAAATCCTACCTGGCAATCGGTTCAGTTTCTATGGGAATTGCAGGTTCCATGATTGATGCTGATTTTTTCCAGACCTATCTCGGTATGAGAAACGAATATGTCGATTCATCCGAAGTACTACGAAGGATACAACAGCAAATCTTTGATGTAGAAGAATATGAAAAAGCATTGGCCTGGACCAAAGAACATTGCAGGGAAGGCAAAGATTTCAACCGATCTGATAAAATGAAAGACAGGGCGGATAAAGATGCTGATTGGGAATTTGTGGTTAAAATGACCATCATTATCCGTGATTTGATGATCGGGAACGACAAATTGGACGAACTTGGATTCAAAGAAGAATCTTATGGCCATAATGCGCTGCTTTCAGGTTTTCAGGGACAAAGACAATGGACGGATTTCTTGCCGAATGGCGATTTTTCGGAATCTATTCTTAATTCTTCATTTGA
>CBFGNP010000409.1:0-4791 GCA_965650095.1 uncultured Pedobacter sp.
AAATCATTAGAAAATGGTCACTATGAGATTGGAATTCATATTGCCGATGTTTCACATTATGTAAAACCCAACAGCAGTCTGGATAAGGAAGCGTATTCAAGAGCAACATCTGTTTACCTGGTCGACCGTGTTATACCGATGCTTCCTGAACGTTTGAGCAATGGTGTATGTTCGCTTCGCCCCAATGAAGATAAACTTTGTTTTGCGGCCGTCTTTGAATTGGATGAAAATGCCAACATCATTACCGAATGGTTTGGACGAACGGTCATCCATTCAGACAGGCGTTTTAGTTATGAAGAAGCACAGGAGGTCATTGAAAATAAGGCAGGTGATTATGCCGCAGAAATTCTAAAACTAAACGAACTGGCCTATATCTTACGCGAAAGGAAGTTTAAAAATGGTGCCATTAGCTTCGAAAGTACAGAAGTGAAATTTAAACTGGATGAGCACGGTAAGCCCATAGGTGTATATGTGAAAGAACGTAAGGACGCGCACAAACTGATTGAGGACTTCATGCTCCTGGCCAACAAAAAAGTGGCTGAATTTATTGCTAAAAAAGGCAAAGGAAAACAGAAATACACTTTTGTTTACCGCTCCCACGACTCACCAAACCTGGAAAACTTAAACAGCTTTGCCTTATTTGCTGCACGTTTTGGTTATAAGATCAATATGAAATCCGACAAGGATATTGCCAAGTCTTTAAATTACCTGATGGAAGATGTCGAAGGTAAAAAAGAACAGAATGTTCTGACCCAGCTGGCCATACGCTCTATGGCCAAAGCCATTTATACAACTAAGAAAACGAGCCATTATGGGCTGGCTTTTGACCACTACACCCACTTCACCTCACCGATACGCAGATACCCGGATGTCATGGTGCACCGCCTGCTTGCCGCTTATTTAAATAATGAGAAATCGGCTAACGAAGAAGAATATGAAGTGGCGGCCTCCCATTCTTCAGCTATGGAAAAACGTGCGGCTGATGCTGAACGCGCTTCCATCAAATACAAACAAGCTGAATACCTGGAAGAAAATGTAGGTAATATTTTTGCGGGAATCATATCAGGCGTTACGGAATGGGGAATGTATGTGGAACTGACAGAAAACAAATGTGAGGGCATGATCCGTCTGCGCGACATTACCGATGATTTTTATGTGCTCGACGAGAAAAATTATTGCATCGTTGGACAGCGTAAACAAAAAAAATATCAACTTGGTGATGAAGTTATGGTAAAAGTAAAAAAAGTAGACCTGTCTAAACGTCAAATAGATTTCTCTCTAATTCAACAATAAAATAAGATCCCGGTAATTCCTTTACAAAAATGTATACGCCTAATCAATTACAAAAAATTATAGAAAACGCTGTTCATATCATTAAATATCCTGCGTATCCCGAAAGACTTTATGAGCCGATACGCTATATTATGAGCTTAGGTGGTAAAAGAATTAGACCTGTACTGACCTTGATGGCTGCAGACCTATTTAAGGGGGATATACAGGAGGCAATGCCTGCAGCATTGGCCATAGAAACCTTTCACAATTTTACATTGATCCACGATGACATCATGGACAATGCCCCATTAAGACGAGGAAAGCAAACTGTACACGAAAAATGGGGTGTCAATAATGCGATTTTAAGTGGAGACGTCATGATGGTTGAAGCCAACAAGCATCTTTCTATGCTGAACAACGAAGTATTGAAAGATGCACTGAACACTTTTAATGCCACTGCGCAGGGCGTTTGCGAAGGACAACAGCTGGATATGGAGTTTGAAGGACAGGAAACGGTCAGCATTACGGACTATATCAACATGATACGTTTGAAAACAGCGGTACTTGTTGGTGGAGCGATGAAACTTGGCGCGCAGGTCGCAGGTGCAAGTGCAGCGGAGGCTGAGCAGCTGTATGAATTTGGTGAGAACCTTGGCATAGCCTTCCAGTTACAGGACGATATTCTGGACGTTTACGGCGATCCGGATAAATTTGGAAAACAGGTAGGCGGTGATATCATCGCCAATAAGAAGACCCTGTTGTTGCTGAAACTAAAAGAATTGGCAAGTGAGAATGACTTGCTGGAACTGAGCCAGCAAAGCACTAACAAAGACTATGGCGATAAAATAAAAAATACTACAGCCCTTTATAACGACTACAACATCCGGGAACTCGCCAATATGGAAATGAGAAACTACTCTGATCAGGCTTTCAGTGCACTGATCGGCCTGAAAATACAGGAAGAACGCAAGGCCGAACTGTTTAAACTCGCAGCATTGCTGATGAACCGGGAACATTAAATTTCAGATCAATGATCAAGCAATTGATTTACTTTTTCGGTTGTTAACGGCTTTGTGTAGAAGTCTTTTACACAATAAAATGACTTGGCTTTAGCGTGCTCACCCGGATCAATTGATGACGATACAATAACTACATCGATAAAAATATCGAGCTCCTCCATCATCTCCAGAAACCTCCAGCCATCAATATCAGGCATATGGAGATCTAATAAAATGAGATCTGGTGTATGCTGCCGAATATATAAAAGGGCTTTCTGCGCCTCATCAAATACGACAACCTTTTTTTCGCCCGGATGCTTCCGGATCAGCATCTTATGCATTTTATTAGTGATTAAATCATCATCTACCAATACAATGTGCTGATGGCCGGATTTCAGGCCAAACTTATCGAAAACATAGGTATGCTCAGGTTTATTGAGCACTCCGTTCAGCATTTTAATGATCTCATCCAATTTTTCAGCTTGTGTATTAATATCGTTGAGCAGTTCGGTAATTTTTAATGCTTCATAGGTTTCAAGCTGATTGTAATTGGTGACCGTAGAAAGGCTTAAAATATTGGTTATCGGCGCCCTTAACTGATGTGATGTTAAATGCGAGTACTCCCTGATCATACTGATGAGCCCCTTGGAAATACTAACATCTACTACTGTACAAACTACAGAATCAGTAATGCCTTTTATCGTTAAAGGCGTAAAAATAATATGGAAAACAAGATCGTTAGATTGAAAAGCAGAAAGCCGTTCCTCGATACTAAAACAGTGCCCTTCAAAGCTTCGCGCCAGCAGCCGTATAAAATTTCTCCGGTATTTCTGTGTAATGATTTCCACAATTGACACCCCAACTACGGGATTTTTTTCAAGGAAACTACCCAGGTCATTCAGAGGACTGGTTTTAAAAAATGAAAGCTCATAATTTTTATTGATCAAAAAAAATGAACCTGAGGCACCTCCGCAGTTGTTTCTATATGGCATGTTTAACCTTGTTTTAAGCTACTGTAAGGCATATTATTCCCGATAGATCTACCATCTTGGTCATTACATGCTTGTTCCAGCATCAACTTTGTTATACCCCATATTACAAATTGACACCTTAATAAAAATTATGGAGCTAAAATTGTCCCGTATTTTGAGCAATTAATCATCCAAACAGGCGCAAATCAACGAAATAAATGTTAATTATGCAAGAAATTCTATCCAAGAAAGACATAGGGAACCGCATAAAAGAATTAAGAAAGAACAGCGGACGTTCTCAGGCATTTATGGCCGATATTTTAGGCCTGTCGAGAAGCAATTATTCACAGATAGAACTTGGTAATCAGTACCCCTCTTTCAACACCTTATATGAAATAGCCAGATATTACGCAAAGAGCTATGACTGGTTATTGCACGGAACGGTTCCGACGCCAACCAGTGAAATACCCGTAAAACTGGGTTTGATTTTTGAGGAGCTGGAAACAACTTTCAAAGCCTTTAATACTTCCCTAAAAAAGCTGGAACATGAATTGAATCAGATTAAGTCCCGGAAATACAAGACCGGTGTATAACTTATAAATGATATTGCAGAAAAAAGGCCATAACAAATGTTATGGCCTTTTTTATAGTGGATGCTTTAATTATTCTGCAGGAGCAGCCTCTGTTTCAGTCGCCTCTGTTTCAGCTTTAGCTGCCTTTTTAGCAGGAGCTTTCTTAGCCGGCGCTTTTTCAGCTTTTACTTCTTCGGCAGGAGCAGCAACCTTTTCTGCCTTAGCAACAGGTGCTTTTTTCTCTACTACTGCTGCAACAGCAGCCGTAGGTAAGATAGAAACGTATGATTTGTTGTCTTGTTTCTTTTTGAAAATTACAGTACCATCAACCAAAGCGAATAAAGTATGGTCCTTACCAATACCCACTCCTTTATCAGGATGATGTTTTGTACCACGCTGACGTACTAAAATGTTTCCGGCGATAGCTTCCTGACCACCAAAAATTTTGATACCTAAACGTTTACTATGCGATTCACGTCCGTTCCTGGAACTACCGGCTCCTTTTTTATGTGCCATCTTGTTTTATATTTTATTAACTACCTGAATGTACGGCAATTTTTGTTTAACAATAATTATAAACTGATACCAGAAATCTGGATCTTGGTGAAATACTGACGGTGACCGTTTTTCTTTTTGTAACCTTTTCTACGTTTCTTTTTGAAAACGATTACTTTATCACCTTTTAAATGAGACACGATTTTAGCTGAAACGGTTGCACCTTTCAATGCAGGAGCTCCTACGGAGATTTTACCACCATCTTCAACCAACAATACATTGTCAAATTCAATACTAGCGCCCTCATCTCCTTGCAAACGGTGTACAAAAAGGTGCTGGTCTTTTGCAACTTTGAATTGCTGTCCTGCTATATTTACTATTGCGTACATTGTTAATTAATTATTATTTTAAATTGTTTATTTTTATCGAGGTGCAAATATAGAACTTTATTTTCTAAATACACAAATGATTTAGTTTTTTGAT
>CBFGNP010000410.1:0-4784 GCA_965650095.1 uncultured Pedobacter sp.
ATAAGTCGGTATCAGTCGTCTGCTTCCAGTTCAAAGGTTATCGTGCCTGTTTCTGTTGCTGTAAAATTGGTCGAATACCGGGCAGAGAAATGGTTAGCTTTGATCTTAGCGTTTATTAATTCTCCTTCTTGCCACAGGTGATCAAGGTTTTGTTCCGCCCTCACCAATGTAGGGAGGCCAACGAGGTCTTTATTATCGTAATATTCGGCTTTAAAACCTTTTTTGCCATCGTAACTGTATTGATTACGTAAGTCTGAATAATTTAATAAAGTGTCATTGGTGAAATTAATGGCCTGTTCATAAATGACCGTGGTTTCAGGGCTCACTTTATTTTTTATACCCTGAAGTATGGTTGTAATGGTTGTAGGAATTCCATTGTAATTACCCAAAACAGATATGGGGTTATCTGCATTTGGCCCAAGTACGACAATCTTTTTAAGTGATTTACTTAATGGCAATGTGTTGTTTTCGTTTTTGAGCAGAACCATAGACTGTCTTGCCATCTTTAAAGCATGTTCCTGATGAACCGTACTTTCCAATACTGAAGCTGGAGTCTGGGCATACTTTACCATAGAAACCGGATCAAACATCCCAAGTCGGAACCTAATCATAAACAGCCGTTTTATGGAAATGTCGATCTGTTTTTCGGTGATCTGACCATTCTTAACTGTGCTTACCAGCGCCTTGTAGGCTGCTGTCCCGCAATCAATATCAGTCCCATGAAACACTGCGTCGGCAGCAGCTGAAGCTGCGTCCGGATGAGTTTTATGATTTTTATAGAAATCATCAATGGCCCAGCAATCAGATGTAACATAGCCTTTAAAATTCCATTTTCTGCGTAAAATATCAGTCATAAGCAGATCGCTGGCGCAGCAGGGCTGCGTTCTGAAGGCATTGTATGCACACATCACACCAGCAACTTTTGAATCCACTACCAATTTTTCAAAAGCAGGAAGATAAGTGTCCCAGAGATCATAGGCACTCACATCAACATCAAACACATGTCGGAGCGGTTCGGGGCCGCTATGGACTGCATAGTGTTTAGCACAAGCAGCAGCTTTTAAATACTTCGGATCATCACCCTGCAGGCCTTTTACAAAGGCGTCCCCTAATATTGAGGTTAAGAATGGATCTTCACCATAGGTCTCTTGTCCGCGGCCCCAACGCGGATCCCGGAAAATGTTTATGTTTGGGGTCCAATAAGTCAGTCCCAGATAGCGTTCATTCGTTCTCCCTTCTGCCACAGCTTTATTGTAGATGGCTCTTCCTTCTGAAGCAGAAAAATCGGCCATTTTAAGAAGTGAGTTCCGATCGAATGTTGCCGCCATGGCAATCGCCTGAGGATAAACAGTTACTTTAAAAGGGGTCCTCGCAACCCCATGTAAGGTTTCATTCCACCAATCATATGCCGGAATGCCCAATCTATCAATTGCCGGAGCAGAGTTAAGCATCTGCGATACCTTTTCTTCAAGTGTTAATCTTTTCACAAGGTCGTCGACGCGTTGCTCAAAGGACAACGTGTAATCACGAAACGGATAGTTTTGTGCCTGGCTGTCCATGCAGCAAAAAGCAAGTATAAGAATGCTGTAAAACTTCAGTACGAATTCGTTTTTCATTGGCTTCTGGTTGTAAAACGGATTTAACCAGTTTGACTGATACCTCGACAGTTCCTTTGATATCACGTTGCTGCCGAGCTATAGTCGTTGTGGTAGTCTTACCGGTATAACCCGGTTTGCCGCTTAGTTTAATTGGTTGTTAAGTTGAGGATAAAAGTATACACCTTATCAGGGTATAGGGTGTTCGTTTGTTACTAATACTAGAACAGATGTTTAATTGAGGATGTAAAAGTAATTTTTAATGCAACCGCCGCCAGGGTTACAATTTGCGAAGAGGATACATTTATAGCTTTAAATTCAACAAATGACGTCGCCTTAATTTTTTTGGCCAGCTAGTTTTGTAGAATTAATAATTCCTATATGCAGAAAAAAAAATGTTTCTTTTCTTATGTCATCTTATTCTTTCTCTTATGCGCTGATGCAAGGGCACAGATGACCTTAAAAAATCCTATACTTCCGGGATTTTACCCAGATCCGGCAATCTGCCGGGTTGGTTCCGATTATTATATGGTAACCTCCACTTTTGTCTATTTTCCGGGAATCCCGGTATTCCATAGTAAAGATCTTAAAAACTGGAAGCAGATTGGCAGTGCGATCGACCGAAGCTCGCAAATGGATTTTATGGGCGAGCAGATATCGAGAGGCTTATTCGCACCGGCAATAAACTATAACAAAGGTATTTTTTATATTACCTGCACTGATATAGACCATGGTGGTAATTTTATAATTACAGCAAAAAGCGCATCGGGACCCTGGAGTGACCCTATCTATATTAAAGAAGCAAGAGGTATCGATCCTTCTTTATTCTTCGACGAGGATAAAGCATTTATTTTGTACAATAGCGACCCTCCTGAGTATAGATCACTATATAGTGGCCACAGAACGGTAAGAATGTATGAGCTGGACCTGAACCATATGAAAGTAGTGGGATCGGAGAAAATTCTTGTAAATGGTGGAGTAGATATCAGTAAAAAACCGGTTTGGATAGAAGCCCCCCATATCTATAAAAGAAATGGTTACTATTATTTAATGGCAGCTGAAGGTGGTACAAGTGTTAACCACTCTGAAGTGGTCTTACGAAGTAAGGATGTGTGGGGGCCTTACTTACCGTATGAAAAAAATCCTATTCTGACTCAAAGACATCTGGACCCTAAAAGGAAAAATCCAATTTCGTCGGTGGGTCATGCAGATCTGGTCGATGGGCCAGATGGCAATACTTATGCTGTCTTCCTGGGTGTCCGGCCATATGAAGGAGACTTCTACAATACCGGACGGGAAACTTTTATTGCGCCTGTTAAATGGATAGATAACTGGCCGGTGATCAACCCGGACCACGAAGAAGTACAATATGAATATCAGGTAACGTGGAAAGAACAGAAACATCAGGAGCAGTTACCACTCTCAGGGAATTTCGATTTCAAAGTTCCGTTTAAAGACAGCCTCAATACGCAGTTTTTGTTTTTACGTACCCACAATCCATCATGGTATAATTTTAAGGAAAATAAAAATGCACTCACAATTAAGCTGCTTCCGGAAACAATTCTTGAAAAAGGCAATCCTGCTTTTATTGGAAGACGGCAGCAGCATTTGTCGAGTTCTGCCTCAACAGAGCTGATGTTTTCTACCAAAAAGAATAATGAAAAGGCAGGGATGGTCATCTTTCAGAACGAAAATCATTTCTATTATTTATGTAAGTCATACGACAAGAATAAAGATGTCATTCAGTTGTTTAAAGGTAATCCTGCAACAAATAAAATGGATTTGCTCAAACAGATTGATCTGCCGGGATCAACAAAAAACGTTTATCTTAAAATTGATGCCAACAAAGATGCTTATTCTTTCTGGTTCGGCCTAAAGGAAAATGAATGGAAGCTTGTGCAAGATCAGCTTGACGGAAAGTATTTAAGTACTGCTGTGGCGAGAGGTTTTGTAGGGGCTTTGTATGGTGTTTATGCTACATCGGAAGGAGAAGATAATAACAACAGTGCTGCTTACAAATGGTTTGGTTATCAGGGGAACGACAGCACGTATCAGAAGTAAAGAATGAATCCATTTGGCGGTTTGTCGTTTCTAATTTTCAACTTTTGTTGTACAAAAAAAAACATTTGTTGCTGTCTTTTTTTTGATTTGTCGCTACTTTCGTTACCTAAACCAAATATAACACCTGCATCTATTTTTCTTAGCGTATAGCATTATATTTCCAGATTCATGCTGCCAGGTGTACTTATTTATTAACTTTAGGTAACCAAAAGACCATGCTGAACCGGGCCACTTTTAAGAGATTTTGTTGTTGTTTACTGTGTATCTTATGGATATTATTTCCAGGTTATGCACAACAACAGCAAAAAATAAATTTCACTTCCCTGAAAACAAAAGATGGGCTTTCATCTAATACGGTTAACGTCATTTTGAAGGATCGATATGGAATAATGTGGTTTGGAACAGAGGATGGGCTGAATAAATTTGACGGAACCAATTTCACTGTTTACAAACATAAATCTGACGACCCGCATGGAATCCAGGCTAATGATATTAGAGCAATCCACGAAGATAAGTCCGGTAATTTGTGGATCGGAACCTCGGGAGGTTCGTTGAGTTTATATGATCGTAAGAAAAATTCGTTTTTTAATTTTTCTGCAAATACAGCTGAAGGTTTGAGCAGTAACGTCATACGTACAGTTCGTAGTGATTATACGGGAAAGATATGGATCGCGACATTTAGCGGGCTAGATCTGCTTGATCCTAAAACCGGAAAAATAAAAAAAATCACTTTACAGCCCGGGCCTAAACAAGCATTTCCTGCTATGACCTATACTTGCCTTTACGAAGATTCTAAACATAGAATGTGGATTGGGTCTAATAATGGAGTCTATTTATACGAAAGACAAACAAACTCATTTAAAAACTTTAAGCATACTGCATCAGATCCATCAAGTATCAGCGATAATTCGGTGTCGTCGATAGTTGAGGATCAGTCGGGCAATCTATGGTTCGGTACCAAAAATGGACTAGGTCTGCTTCTACCAGGCGGAAAAGGATTTAAAAGTTTTCGGCATGACAGCAGGAATCCCAATACAATAACGAATAATATGGTCCTGAGTCTTGCCGCAAATCATAGTGATCAATTGTGGATTGGAACCGAGGATGGCTTAAATGTTCTTAATATCA
>CBFGNP010000411.1:0-4779 GCA_965650095.1 uncultured Pedobacter sp.
GAAGCTCTTAGATAGGTAATCTTTATTCAGTTTAAAATTTTCGTTGATCAGACGATTTAGCAGATAGGTCCTGTCCCAGCCCGTAGCACCAGCACCAACATTACACATGTTGTCCATGGTCACTGCATCCGCTTTACCACGCATAAAGAAATATTCAAAACGGGCCGATGGCGTCCACTGTGTTTGGCGGGCGATGATGTACACATCTTTTCCGGTTTGTTCTTTGATCACGCTTCGGATATTGTCATATACTTTCTTGCTGTCTTCCGTATACAGCCGGTCTGCACCCAAAAATACCAGTACCGGACGGTCCTGGAAATGGTAATAGGTTTCGTCTTTAAAATAAAGTGAGATCCGTTTCAGGAAGTTGTACAGCCGGTCTTCGCGGCTTACCGATATACTCTGTCCGTTGATGTTGTATACTGAAGCAGGAGCGCCTTCCAGCAGCAGGTTGTTGCTCAAGCCTGCACTGAAGTTATTGATATCTACCGATATGGCATATTTCAACTCTCCCATGTTTACCGATGGCAGGTTAAAGTTATGCTCGGCCAGCATGTTTACAATTAAAGAATCTGTACCATTCAGGTTATTGGGAAACATCGCATTCGCGTTTTCTTTCATTGGCGGACTGATCACAAAGTCAATCCTCGCTGTTTTTGCATATTCGACAATTCTGGCCATGTTCAATGCACCAGCCTCTGTTGGCCTTAAGTCATAGCGGCCAAGTTCCGGCTTTACATAAGGGCCCAATTTTCCGGTAGCCACATCATATTTTTCGGTAATCCTTGTCCATTTAATCTCATCAGTGACCAAGGTGCC
Source organism: uncultured Pedobacter sp. (assembly GCA_965650095.1). Taxonomy (GTDB): domain Bacteria; phylum Bacteroidota; class Bacteroidia; order Sphingobacteriales; family Sphingobacteriaceae; genus Pedobacter. The sequence continues at coordinate 820 of CBFGNP010000411.1, forward strand.
CGATGGCTCATATATATATGCGCCAACCGGTATGTCGCTGGTCACAGCTACTTTCGGGATCTCATAGTTTAGCGGATAATCATCAATTGATGGACCAGTATCTTTTTTACAGGAAATGGCCATAGTCAAAACTAACAATCCCATCAATGACATTTTAATGTTTCTTTTCATCGTGATTATTTCTATATAGATAATCTTCATTATTCTGTTTTTACTTGGGTATATAGGTGACCAGAAGCTGTCTGAAAGTGTAGTCAAAAGCTTTTGTCAAAGCTGCGGCATCGTCTGTTTCCCCGGTCATGCTTTTTGCTGTCACCACAACTTCTTCATAGGTTTTACCATATTTTTTATTAAAATATTCAATGTTTGGTCTGACTTGCTTGTTGCCGCCATACAATTGCTCTGAAAAGATCAGATCAGGGTTTAGTTTTGCAAAACCTAAAGTCGTGTAAACATTATCTCCCCATCTGTCCCCCCTGTAGTAGGGGCTTGCTGCTTTTAAATTTTCAATCCCTTTATAATAGGCTTCTTTATTTTTACTCTGCTCTACAATCGGATACACGAAACGCTCTGTCCAGTAATTATACTGCGAATTGTAGCCTTCGACATCGCTGGCACCACCATTGGCGAAGTAAGGAGGGAAGCGCAATGCCCGTGTGCGGCGTTCCAGGTTCCAGCCTTCCAGGCAGTTTAAATAATCAGCAATATACCTTTGTTTGTAAATTTGCTCCAGGTGATTGTCCTTGCCACCTTTACCACGAATGTTTGCACGGTATAACAGCCTTCTGTCGGCAAATCCTTTTCCATCTGTATTCCATTTTACGCCATTTTGGGCAAGATAATCTTCTACACCTGATAGGTTATATTGTGCAAAAGACGCTCGGATGCCAGATTCATAATGCTGCATGGCCTTAGCTTCCGAGCCAAAAAGCATTTCCGCTTCCGCTTTCAGAAAATAGCTGTCTGCCCAGTTTAGCAATATCATACTGGCATTTTCCTTTAAAAACTCTGTGTTTACGAATGAGGGGTTGTAAGGACTGTTTCTGCTAGCTAAGGGATCATTGTAGCGGAAGTCTTTTCCGGGAATGAAAGCCCATTCCCAGCCGGCTGCCAGACTGTTCAATTCCGGTAACGGTACGTAAGGCATCGAGTAATCCACAAGGATAGAATCACTTCTTAAACTATTTAGACCATCAGCCTGATGTGCGGCATAATTTGGGCAACCGGTTTGCACGCAAAAGTTCTGGTGTTTCCGGGTCAGCGTATCGGTATACAGGTAAGGTTTAACTTTTACCGGCGAAAGCTGGTTGCCCTTAAGGGCGTAGGCCGCGATACGGGGATCTTTATAGGAAAACAGGTAGATGGCAAAATACTCACCCAGGGCAGGGTAGGTCATCTCACTGAAATTAGTGGCGTTTTTGATGATCCTGGTATAGTAAAAGGAAGCACTCATCGATTCATCTGATCCGAACTGCAGTTTTACCATATCGTCCAGGGAAGAGATTAATTTGGTGTCATCAGTCATGACCTCTGTAGCATGCGTTCTTGCCAGGTCCATCGATAGGTTTTGCGCATGAAGCGCAATATTTAAGCGCAGGGTATTGGTAAATTTCTGCCATTTTAAAATATCCGACTTTCCGAAAGCACTTCCGCCAAATACGGGGTCGCGCATCAAAAGGTCATTTGGATAGGTAGCGGAAACGCTGTATAATGCACCGGCATCTTTCAGATCTTTCAGGATCTGTGTATAGATTTCCAGTTCTGTGTCATACGTATATTCCCGTTTGCTTTGATCCCCGTCGGCCAGAGCCTGGCTCATCGGTACGCTTCCGTACATCGAAGCCATCATATAAAACACGTAGGATTTCCAGGTTTTCACCATGGCCAGGCGATTGGCAAATTCCGGCTTCCCTTCATATTCCTTTTCCATTTTCAATAGATCGCGGACGATACCGATGTAAAACTGGTTGAAATAGTTGTCGCCTATATCCTGCGATGGGTTGGTGGCAAAACCAACCACAGCATATCTGGAAAAGTTCATCAGTTTGTTGAAGTTCAGATCCTGGATCAATCTCATGGTCCGGGAAACTGTACCGGCAAAAATGTCATTGACTTCAACGTTATAAACTTTATTCTTATTGGTATTGATGTCTTCAAAATCCTTGGTACAGCTTTGAAAAGCTACACATAAGGTAATGAAAGTGAATAGGTAAGTTATCTTCTTCATCGTCGTATTTTTAAAATGCTAGTTTTAGGTCAAATCCCCAGGTCGACATCGGCAAACTGAATCCACGTTCAAAGCCTTGTGCGTTACCTGTTGTTGAAGTAGCCTGCGGATCCAGACCTTTCGGCGTATTTTGATACAAGATTGCCAGGTTACGTCCTACCAAAGCGACCCTGGCACTTTTGACCGGTGTTTTTTTGAACCATGAACTTTTTAAACTGTAGCCAATGGTTACTTCTCTTAACTTAATGTAAGAAGCGTCATAGATATATCTGGCTGCGCTGGAAGCGTTATTGTGTGTCCAGTGGTCCGTTGGGCTTACCCATGCCATGGAAGGCTTTTCAGCCCAGAAAGCGCCGACCGAAGGATCGTATACGGTATTGCCCAGCTGAACGCCTTTCGGCCGTGAACCATCCGGATAAGCGACATAGTTTTGCAGGTAATCGGCTCCCGGTTTAACGGTATGTCCCGGCTGCAGAAATCCTCTTCGTTCATCTGAGTTTTCTCCCAGGATCAGTTCTGATACGAATGCATCATAACGTCCGTCCAGAGACTGGACAGTATTGCCATCAATACCACCTCTGAACGCGGTGTAAGACCATACTTTTCCGCCCGATTGGAAGTCAAGCATGACCCCCAGGTCGACCGGACCAAGCCTGAATGAGTTTTGCCAGCCCCCAAACCAGTCTGGCTGGATAGGGCCTAAATATTGATCCGGTAAAAACTTAGGTTTACCATCCACGCCAACATAAATTGCACCGTCGGCATTTTTTCTGTAATCATTGCCATAGAAAACACCATATGGTTTTCCAACTTCAGCATAAAGTCTGATGTTGTCGCCGCTGCCCATTTCATATCTGCTGATGCCTTCTACCAGTGAGATCACTTCCGATTTGTTTTTAGCCCAGTTGAAGGTCGTGGTCCAGTTGAATAGTGTCGATTTGATTGGGTTGATGTTCAAACTGATCTCTACTCCGGAATTTTGGATCTCTCCGGCATTCAGGATCTCTCTACGGTAACCACTGGCCGATATGGCATCTGCTTCTACAATCTGGTTTTTGGTGCTTTTGTTGTAATAGGTAATGTCTGTACTTACACGTCCGTTCCAGAGTCTGATTTCCGAACCAAATTCCCAGGACTGCGTTTGCTCAGGTTTAAGTCTTTTATTTTTCAGGACTTCTTCACCGGTAAAGAACGGTATACCCAGGAAAGAGCCATTCTCGTTTCTAACGTAGCCGCTGTATAATCTGTCAAAGCCGGTATCATTACCCACCTGGGCAAAAGAGCCTCTTAGCTTTAAATAGGAAAGTATCTTTTTGTCTATTTTCAAGGCATCGGTTAGCACTATGCTACTTCCTAATGAATAATAGAAGTAGGAATTGTTATCTGAGGGTAATGCACTGGACCACTCGTTACGTGCGGTAGCTTCTAAAAAGGCCCAGTTTTTATAGCCTAGATTACCCATTCCGAAAAAAGCCTGTTTGCTTTTTCTTTCCGGTTCTTCTACCGCACCGATAATGCCCTTGGCATTGGCCAGACTGGCCAGATCTGAGGTAATCAGCATGAAAGCTCTGGCCGAGGTCCGCTCTCCTTTGATATTTTGTACCGATGCACCAAAGTTTGAATTCAGGTTGAAATCTTTACTGATCTTTTTGTTGAAAGAAAGTAAAGCGTCAAAGTTATTGTTTGTCCACAGCCTCTGCCATTTAAAGTATTCTCCATCGATGTCAAAAGGG